>JAQVEQ010000086.1 GCA_028697875.1 Novosphingobium sp.
GGCGGATGGCGGCGCAGGCGTGATGGGAGGGGACCGGGCGACCGGCCCGTTCCGCACGCCTGCCCGCGTCCGCTGGCTGGCCGCCGGTGGCGCCTTTGCCGTGCATGCGGCGGCGGTGCTGGCGGCCATCGCCGGGGTATGGGAGGAGACGCCGCCCGCCCCGCATCCGGTCCCGGCGCTGGTGACGTTCAGCGTCCCCGCATCCGCCCCGCTGGCACCGCCTACTCCGCCGCCGGCACGCGCGAACGACGAGACGCGGGAACGCCCGCACCTCGCCGCCCGTCCCCCGGTCACGGCGCCGGCCCCCGAGGCAGTGGTGCCCGCGCAGCCGGTGGCCGCGCCCGCCAGACCCGCGGTTGCCTTGCCGCAACGGCTGCCGCTTCCCGTGAAGGTCGAGGTTGTTCCGGCCTCGCCGTCCGTGCAGGACCCGCTGGCCGCCTACAAGGGGGCGTTGTGGCAGCAGATCATGAGCCGCCGCCCGCGCGGCGTGCAGGGCGAAGGATCGGTGCTGCTAAGCTTCCGGCTGGACCGGACAGGCGCGCTGCTGTCCGCCGATGTGGCCCGTTCCTGCGGCAACATGAATCTCGACCGGCTGGCCTTGCGCGCGCTGAGGGGCGCGGCCCCGTTCCCCGCCCCGCCCGCAGGCGTGGCGGACGCGCAGCTCGTCTTTACTCTGCCGATGAATTTCCGCTGACGTCGCTTCCGCCGCCCGGCAGGGATCAGGCGGCGGCGAAATCGATTTCGTGCACCGGGTTGCTGCCGTCCCATGTCCTGGTGGCGGCCTTGCCCGAAGCGATCAGGTCCCGCGTGCCTTCGCTCTCGATGAATTCGAACAGCACGCCCGGGTCTCCCGGCGCTTCGAAATAGGCGACTCTCGTGCCGGGGTTCGATGCCCGGAAAGCAAGCTGCAAGCCGTCCGTCCCGGCCTTGGCGATGGCGTCGTCGAGATCGTTCACCAGCCAGGCGATATGGTGGACGCCGAGGATCGGCGCGCCATCGGCCTGGCGATAGGGGGAAGGCGTCCCGTTGGTGGCCTGGATCAGTTCGATCTGGACGTCACCCTGATAGGCGAGCCCGACATCCATCGTCACCGTGCCCGCCACGCCCTTGTATTCGCCGTCGAGAGCGACGTTGCGGAACACCGTCCACGGGCCGACGCCCATCAGGTCGATCCAGCGGGCGATGCTGGCGTCGAGATCGCCGACGAGATAGCCGATCTGGTCGATCGGTCCGTATTTGGCCTTGGTCATTGCGTTTCTCTCCCTCGTCCGGGTCCGGCCCGGCAGTGCCCCCCGCTTATTCCCGATCGCAGGGGGATGGTGCAAGCCGCCGCTGGCACAATTTCCGGCGATGCCCTAGCCTTGCCGCGATCAATGAGGGGAGCGGACAAGGTATGACTGTCGAGGAACGGCTGGCGGCGCTGGAAGCGCGAGTGCAGGCGGCGGAGGACGAACTGGCGATTATCCGCCTGCTCAACAGCTACGGCCCGATGGTCGACAGCGGGGCAAGCGAGGCCGCCGCCGCGTTGTGGGTCGAGGGCGGGATCTACGATTTCACTGGCGGGGCAGTGGCGGTGGCGCCGGACGGTCTGGTCGCGGCTTACGAAGGGCCGGAACATCAGGGATTGGTCCATGCGGGCTGTTCGCACCTGACGGCGACCCCGCGCATCACGCTGGACGGCGACCGGGCGGAGGCGCTGGCCTATTCCTATGTCGCGAAACGGCGCGAGGGGGAATGGTTCCTCTATCGCGCCGCGATCAACCACTGGTTGCTGGTGCGGACGGACGCGGGCTGGCGGATCGAACGGCGCACGAACCGGCTGCTCGACGGCTCGGAGGAATCCTACGCCTTGTTGCGGCGCGTGCTGGACTGATCCTGTTCCGCCAGGCGTTCGAGCAGGGTGGAGAGCGGCAGGCCGAGCCGTTCCCAGTCCGCCGGTTCGTCGAGATCGCGGGCCAGCCCTTCGCGCCGGACGAAGGCGGGCGCAAGGCCGCGTGCCTGTGCTTCCTCCCGGTGGCGGGCGCAGCTGCCCGGGCCGAAGGCGAAGAAGCGGTCCGGCGTACGGAGCAGCAGGGCATTGGTGCCGGCTCCGGCATGGTCGGAGGCGATGACGACGGGGGCCTGTTCCTCCGCCATCGCCGCGAGGTCGCCGGCTTCCAGCAGGGGCAGGTCGCCGTGCAGCACCAGCAGGGCATCGCCGGACGGGACCAGCGCGGCGGCTTCGGCCAGCTGGGGATTAAGGCCTTCGCTCGACGCCATCACGGCCCGGTCGGCTCCGGCCTGGCGGGCGGCTTCGGCGACTTCCTCGTCCGGCGTGACCACCAGCACGGGCTGTCCGCCCAGCGCGGCCCTGGCCGTGCGCACCGTGCGCGCGAGCATCGCGGCGCTGAGCCGCGCGCGCGCCTCTTCGCCGAGCACCGTGGCGAGGCGCTGCTTGGAGTGGCGGAACGACTTGGCCGGGATCAGCGTCCAGAGCATCGCAGCCGTTCGGCAAAGGCCAGCACGCCGCGCGCAAGTGCCTGCTTGCTTTCGAGGCCGGTCATCACTGTCGGCAGGATGTCCACTGCCACGCCTTGTCCCGCCACGGTCCCGGCAAGATCGCGGTCGGTTTCGTCCAGCACATAGCCGTCGATCAGCCCGGCATAGAATTCCGCCACCGTGCCTGCCGTGACCGGCAGGCCCAGTTCGCCCATCAGCTTGGCGGTCGGCCCCTTGATTGCCTTGCCGCCGACAATGGGGGAGACGGCGATTACCGGTGCCGGGGTTTCCGCCAGCGCCGCGCGCAGGGCAGGCATGGCCAGCAGCGGGGCGACGCTGAGCCACGGGTTGGACGGGCAGATCACCACGGCTTCCAGCGCCGGGTCGGCCAGCGCCGCCAATGCCTGCGCACTGGGCCGCGCCGTGTCCGCCCCTTCGTAGGCGATGGCCCGCACTGCCGGCTCCGTCCGCCGCCCGACGAAATAGCGCTGGAACGGCAGTACGCCCTCGTCCGTGTCGAGCACGGTGCGCACCGGATCGTCCGACATCGGCCACAGGGCACAGCCAATGCCCAGCTTGTGCGCCACGTCGGCGGTGATCGCGCTCAGGCCTTCGCCCGCATGGAGCCGCCGCGTCCGTTCGACATGCAGGGCAAGGTCGCGGTCGCCGAGGTTGAACCAGTCCTCCCCGCCCAGCTTCCTCAGCTGGTCCATGAAGGCCCATGTCTCGCCCGCGAGACCCCAGCCCAGTTCGGCGTTGTTGAGCCCGGCCAGCGTATAAGTGACAGTGTCGACATCGGGCGAAATCGACAGCCCGAGATGTTCGAAATCGTCGCCGGTGTTGACGAGGATCGCCAGTTCGTCCGGCGCGGCCGCATGGGTCAGCCCGAGCGCCAGCTTGGCGCCGCCGATCCCGCCGCACAGGGCCAGGACGCGCGTCACCGGAACAGGTCCATGTTGCGCGGGCGCAGCAGGTCGCGGGCCGTGCCGTTGCCGGGCATGTGCAGGCCGCGCACCAGCACCGCCGGGCAGCGTTCGTCCGCCTGCCCCATGACGAGGGACGCGGCGGCGGCCACTTCGTCCGCCACGCCCAGCTCGCTCGTTTCCAGCGGGCGGCCATGCATGTCGGGCTTGCCGCGCAAGTCGAGCAATGCGGGCATTCCGGCCACGCCGATTGCCGTGCCGACCGTGCCCTGCCGCCAGGCGCGCCCGATACTGTCGAGGATTACCACGCCCGGCGCGACGCCCGTCCGCGCGGCAATGGTCTCGTGCAGGTTGCGCGCGCTGCCATCCGGATCGGTGGGCAGCAGCAGCACGCTCTGCCCGCCGGGCGACACGTTGGACGCGTCGATCCCGGCATTGGCCAGCACCAGCCCGCGCAGATCCTCGACAATGACGAGGCCGTCGCGACGGCGCAGGATCTCGTGCGTTTCGCCCAGCAGGACATGGCAGAGGCGCGCGTCCTTGCCGGTCGCGGCGGCCAGTTCTCCGGCTTCGGGGGAAGGGGTGACATCGGCCAGCCGGACCATGCGCCCTTCGGCCTTGGAGACAATCTTCTGCGCCACGGCGACGATGTCGCCCGCCTGCAACTGCTCGCCCGCCGCGTCCAGTGCATCCAGCAGCAGTGCGGCAAGGTCGTCCCCCGCCGCGACGTCGCCGATGCTGTCGAGCCCGACAAGCGTCAGGCGGCGCGCGGTCATGGCTGGCCGGGGATGCCGGTGATGCGGATGCCTGCCCCGTCGGCGACCTTGTAGCGCTTGTTGATCGAGATCAGCACCGAGGTCAGCGCTTCCGCCGCCGCCGAGTTGGCGAGCGGCCCGGCATGGAGCGCGGTGATGCCGATGGCCCCGGCGAGCTGGACCACGGTTTCGCGCGCATCGACATCGTCGCCGGTGACCAGCACGTCGCAGTTCACTTGCGCGTCGAGGTCGGCCAGCTGGTGGGCCGAGACGTTCTGGAACGCGGCGACCACGCGCACGCCTGCACCGAGCTTGTGCTGCAGGGCCTCGACCGCCGAACCGCCTTCCGGCAACTGGACGCGGGCGACCTTGGGCGGTTTGAGCGGCACGGTCACGTCGATCAGGATCTTGCCTTCGAGCTGCGCGCGCACCTCCATGGCCAGGGCCTGCTGCCCGGCATAGGGTACGGCAAGGACGACGATGTCGCCTGCCGCCGCCGCATCGGCATTGGCCATGCCGCTGACGTTGCCGCCGGTCTTCGTTGCCATTGCGCTGGCCGCTTGCGCCGCACGGGTTCCGTCGCGCGAACCGATCACTACCGGATAGCCCGCCTTGGCCCAGCGGGCGGCCAGCCCCGCACCTTCGTGGCCGGTGCCGCCCAGTACCGCGATTGTCGCCTTGTCTTCATCCATGGCCGGCAAGCATTCCTTCCTCGTTGTGCCTTACGTCGCGCCGCTTCTTCGGCGCGGTCTGTTCCTTGGGGGCGAGGGGGCGGGCATCGCGCCCCGCCGCGATCCGTTCCGCGCCCACCGCGCCATAGAGCGTGGTGCGCTGGGCGGGAACCCTGCCGGCCTCGCGGATCACCCGTTCCATCTGTTCGGGCGGCCATTCCTGACCGTGAGAGGCGCCTGCCGCGCGCGAGATGCTTTCGTCCATCAGCGTGCCGCCAAGATCGTTGGCCCCGGCCGCCAGCGCGGCGCGTACGCCGTCTTCGCCCATCTTGACCCACGAGACCTGGATATTGGGGATCAGCGGATGGAGCACGAGCCGAGCCACGGCATGCATCAGCACCGCTTCGCGGAAGGTCGGGCCGGGGCGGGCCTGCCCCTTGAGATAGATCGGCGCTTCCATCGCGACGAACGGCAGGGGGACGAACTCCGTGAAGCCGCCGGTCCGTTCCTGCAAGGCGCGAATGGCGAGCAGGTGGCGCGCCTGGTGTCCGGCCCGCTCGATATGGCCGTACATGATCGTGGCGGTGGTCCTGAGGCCCACCCCGTGCGCGGCTGCGATCACTTCGAGCCATTCGCCGGTTGTCAGCTTTTCCGGGCAGAGCGTCTCGCGCACGTCATCGCACAGGATTTCCGCCGCCGTGCCCGGCAGGCTGCCGAGCCCGGCATCGCGCAGCATGGCGAGGAAATCCGGAATGTTCACGCCCAGCGATTGCGCGCCGTGGCGCACTTCCAGCGGGGAGAAGGCGTGGACATGGATGTCGGGCGCACCCGCTTTGGCCGCCGCCAGCAGGTCGAGGTAGGTCTGCCCGGTGTAATGCGGATGAATGCCGCCCTGCATGCACACTTCCGTCGCGCCGCGTGCCCACGCCTCGGCCGTGCGGCGGGTTACTTCGGCAAGATCGAGATCGTAGGCGGGGCCGCGTAGTCCCTCCGCCAGCTTGCCCTTGGAAAAGGCGCAGAAAGCGCAGCGGTGGAAGCAGATATTGGTGTAGTTGACGTTGCGGTTGACGACGAAGCGCACCGTCTCGCCCGCCGTTTCCCGCCGCAGCCGGTCGGCGGCCGTGCAGACTGCCGCAAAGTCGGGCCCGCGCGCTTCGAGCAGGGCGGTGACGGCCCGTTCGTCCAATGCCTCGCCGCGCTTGATCTTTCCCAGCGCTCCAGCCACGCGCGGGTCGCGCACCGTGCCATCGCTCGCAGGCATGGCGGGTGCGGGATCGGCCCCGCCCACGCGCCAGCCGTCGGTGCGGGGCAGGCCCTGCGTGTCGATGGCCTCGCGCAAGGGCCGGTGGAGGCCCCCATCCTGCCAGCGATCGAGGTCGAGCACGTAGGGCGGGTGCGCGGCCAGCCGTTCATGGAGGATCCCGCCATGACGCGCGGTTTCCTCCGCCAGCCGGGCGAGGGCGGGCCATGGCGCTTCCGGGTTCACGTGGTCGGGCGTGACCGGGGAAACGCCGCCCCAGTCGTTGATCCCCGCGCGCAGCAGTTCGCCGAAGCCGCTGCCGGCAAGGTTCGGCGGGGCCTGGATCGTCATCTCCGGCCCGAAGCACAGGCGCGCCACGGCAATGGTCCAGAGCAATTCCTCGCGGTCCGGTTCGTCGGAGAAGGCCATGCGGGTATCCGCCTTGGCGCGGAAGTTCTGGACGATCACTTCCTGGATATGTCCGTACCGCTCGTGCAGTTCGCGCAGGGCGAGGAGGGCGTCGATCCGTTCCGCGCGGCTTTCCCCGATGCCGATCAGTATCCCGCTGGTGAACGGCACCCGTTCCTCGCCCGCCAGCCGGATCGTCTCCAGCCGGGCGGCGGGCTGCTTGTCGGGCGAGCCGAAGTGCGGCCCGCCGCGTTCGCACAAGTGCGGCGCCGTGCTTTCCAGCATCAGCCCTTGCGAGATCGTGACCTCGCGCAGCACGGCCAGGTCCCCGTGCGTCATCACGCCGGGGTTGGCATGGGGGAAGAGCGCGGTTTCCTCCAGCACCAGGCGGCACATGGCGGCGAGGTATTCGATGGTGCTGGCATAGCCGAGATCGGCCAGTTCCTCGCGCGCGGCGCGGTAGCGCAGCTCCGGCTTGTCGCCGAGCGTGAACAGTGCCTCGCGGCAGCCTGCCGCTTCGCCTGCGCGGGCCACGTCCAGCACTTCTTCGGGCGTGAGGTAGCAGCGTTCCCCTTTCCGGGGCGGGCGGGCGAAAGTGCAGTAGGAACAGACGTCGCGGCACAGCCGGGTCAGCGGAATGAACACCTTGCGCGAATAGGTGACGAGCGCGCCGTGTCCGGCGTCCCGCACACCCGCGGCGCGCGCCATCAGCGCAGCGAGCGGTTCGTCCGCCGCGATGCGCCGCAGCTCGGCTTCGTTCATTCCGCCATCGGTCATGCCAGTGTCAGACTTTCGCGATCACCGTATCGGCGAAGCGCTTCATGTCGTCCAGCTTGTCCTGCAACGGCTGGGTGTCCTCCTCCACTGCGTAGAGGTTGCGGAAGGCGACCGGCATGTCGCTGACGCCGAGGTCTTCCATCCGCTTGACCACGTCGAGCGTGATTTCGCCCATGGCGGTGGCGAAGATGCGGAACGGCTTGCCGGTGGTGCCCAGTTCCTCGCGGTAGGCCGCGATCTTGCCCAGCATGGCTTCGAGATCGTCGGTCCCGCCGCCGGCGAACATGAAGCCGTCGTTCTTCGCCGCGCGCTTGAAGGCGGCGTCGGAAAAGCCGCCGATCAGGATCGGCAACGGCTTGCCCGGCACCGGGTTCAGCTTGACCGGCGGCAGGTCGTAGAATTCGCCGTGGTATTCGAAATAGCCGCCCGCGCACAGGCCGCGGATGATGTCGAGGCATTCGTCGAAGCGTTTGCCGCGCTTGGCATAGGGGACGCCCATCACTTCGTAGTCTTCCGGCCAGACGCTGAGCCCTGCGCCGAGATTGAAGCGGTCGCCCGTCAGGGCCGCGATCGAGGAGACGAGCTTGGCCGTGTAGAGCGGCGGGCGGACCGGGACCTTGACGACATTGGTCGTCATTTCGAGCGTCTTGGTCGACACGCCGATGGCCGTCGCCAGAATGAAGCTTTCGATGAAGGGCTTGTTCTCCAGGAACTCACGCCCGCCGTCTTCGGTGTAGGAATACTTGGTGTCCGACGCCTTGGGATAGATCAGGCTGTCGGGAATGGTGAAACCTGCATAGCCGTTCGCTTCCGCCGCCTGGGCGAGCGGAATGTAATTGGCGATGGGGGTCATGCTTTCGGCGTAGTGGAACCGCATTCTTCTCTCCCGGGGCAATGTTTCTCGCGCGCAGTTAAGCGAGTCGGGCAAGGCGAAACAAGCAGAAGGGGCATAGCGCATTTGTTGCCCGCCCAGTGTGCAATTTTGCGCGTGCCGTGGCGAGCCTATTTCCTTGACGCTGACAAGCATTATCCGGAATGTCTTCCCGAAAATGCGGCCGCGATGACGGCTCGGGCGCCATGCGTCTCGTTGGGAGAAGTGTCTGATGGAAATTCTCGGCAATGCGCCGGAGCGGGAGAGCGGTGTCCACGCCCCGCGCAAGGGCACGGCTGGCGTGGCATTCGTTTGTCTTGGCGTGTCCGGGCTGATCTCCCTGCTGTTTGTGGGCCTTTCGCCCGCCTTGCCGAGCATGGCGAAGGAGTTCGGCCATGGCGGCGACGGGACCTTGATCGCACAGCTGGTATTCTCGCTGGCGGCGGTGATGATGATCGTCGGCGCCCTCGTCGCAGGGGTGCTTAGCGAGATGGTGGGCCGACGGCGGATCATCGTGGCCGGTCTGCTGGTCTATGCGCTTGCCGGGATGGGCGGGATGGTCGCACCCGATATCGTGACCTTGGCCGCGACGCGCGCGGCGGCCGGGCTGGTCAGTGGAATGATGCTGACCGCCAGCTATGCGACGGTCGGTGAATATTACGAAGGCGAAGCGCGCGAGCGGATGCTGGGCTTCGTTTCCATGTTCAGTTCGGTCATTTCCGTCCTGCTGTTCGTGATCGGGGGCATGATCGTCGACTGGCTGGGCTGGCGCGCGATGTTCGGCCTGTTCGGGGTGGCGCTGGTTCTGGTCCCGCCAGCGTGGATGGCGTTGCATCACGGCAAGGTCAGCAATCATCCGGTTCCGGGCGGCTGGGATGCGGTTGCCCGGCTCTGGCCGCTCTATGTGCTGATTATCGCCTATACGATCCTGATCTACATGACGGCGGTACAATCGCCGTTTCTCCTGACCGAACGCGGGGTGGAAGCCGCGACGACCATTGGCCTGCTTCTGGCGTTGACGTCGGTGTTCGGGGCCCTGGGCGCATTCGCTTACGGGTTTATGCGGCGCTACATGGGGTTTGCCGCGATGATGGCTTTTGCCTCGCTCACCGGCGGCGGCGGCATGGTCATTGCCGGGCTGTTTCCTGGAATGGGGGCCTATATCGTCGCGGCCGTGGTCATCGGCATGGGCATCGGGATCATAGAGCCGACCGTTGCGTCCGAAACCTTGAGCCGAACGCCCGAACGGCTGCATGACAGGGCCATGGGGATCAATCTTGCCGCCATGTTTCTTGGCCAGTTCTTCAATCCACTGGTCATGGGGCCGTTGCGTACGGCCTGGGGCATTGCCGAAGCGTTCACGATCGTCGGCGGGGTCTTCGTGCTGGCCGGCGTGCTGTTCCTGACGTCTGCTGTCGGGTTGGCACGCCGCCGTGCGCTTGCTTGAATTCAGCCGCCGGACCGGGCGAGGTCGCCGGTGTAGGACAGGCTCGCCCGCCATGACAGCAGGCCCCCGGCAAAGACCAGCACGGTCAGGGCCAGCAGGCTGTAGCGCATCGATTCCTCGCCGAACGAGGCACTCATCAGGTCGCTGGCGATCCCTGCGGCAGGCGGGCCGAGCACGCTGCCGACGAGATTCACGATCACGATCAGGACGCCTGCGGCCTGCGCCCTCTGCGCCGGGGGGATCAGGCGCGCCACCGCGCCATAGGCGGGCGCCGCCCACAAGGCGCTGAGGAACCCGGTAGCGAGCAGCAGCAGGGCGACTGCCGGCACGTCCAGCCCGGCAAAGCTCACATGCATCCCGCCGGGGAGCAGGAACATGATCGCCAGCAGCGGGAACGAGGCCAGCTGGCCCAGCGCGGGCACGCGCAATTGCCAGGCCTCGTTACGCTTGCGCAGGCTGTCGACCAGCACGCCGCCCGCCAGGCTTCCGGCAATCCCGCCAGCGGCGGCCCCGAGGCCCAGCCAGGTCCCGGTTTCGAGCACGCTCATCCCGTGGGAACGGATGAAATAGGCCGGCAGCCAGGTGGCGCCCGCATAGCCGAACACGTTGTAGACCCCGACCCCCAGCGCGATGTAGCGCAGCGAGGGGATGGCGAGGAACAGCCTGACCGACTGGTAGAGCGAGCCGCCGCCGTCGGACGCGGAGCCTGCGCCATCGCGTGCCTGCCTGGGGCCGGTCAGCCAGATCAGCACGGCCAGCAGGAGGCCGGGCAGCGACAGGGCGATAAAGGCCGCGCGCCAGTCCCACTGGCTGGCGATCGCCGCCCCGCCGGTCAGGCCGACGACGAGGCCGGTATAAGTTCCCGCGGTGAGCACGCCGATTGCGCTCGACCGCTTGCGTTCGGAAAACAGCCCGGCGACGATCGCCTGGCTGGAAGGCATGGCGCCCGCCTCGCCCACGCCGACAAGGACGCGGGCAACGGCCATCTGCGCGACATGGGTGACAATCCCGCAGGCAGCGCTGGCGATGCTCCACAGCCCGGCGGCAAGCGCGACGACGCCGCGCCGCGACCAGCGGTCGCCGAGGCGGGCGAGCGGCAGGGTCAGCAGCACGTAGCTGACAATGAAGGCGGGGCCGCTCAACAGGCCGAGGACGGAATCGCTGGCGCCGAACTCCGCCTTGATATCCGGGATCAGGATCGAGAAGACGTGGCGGTCGGCATAGCTCAGCGTGTTGATGATGAGCAGCAGGACAAGGATGTAGCCGTTGTAGAACGGACTTCGCGAGCCTTCGGACGAGTCCGGCTGTGTCACGCAATTCTCCCGGGATTATCTGTCTTTGCCGACCGGTAGAGCCTGTTCCCGGCGCGCCGTCCAGCGTGGCCGGCGAATATTCGCTATTTTGCGTGGGAATAGCTCGCCCATGCGGCATTCCCGGTTGCTTGCGGCGCGATCGGTGTGCCCGCTCGGGCCTGTTTCCGCGCTGGGCCGCGGTTCCGCTTGCCGCCGGATGAGTCGCCGCTTACGAAGCGCGCAACAATCCAGGAGAGGACACGGACATGGCACGGACCATTCTCATCACCGGCGCGGCATCGGGCATCGGACGGGCGACGGCCGCATTGTGCGAGGCCGCGGGCGACCGGGTGATCGGCGCCGACATCCGCGATGCGGAGATCGAAGCGGATCTCGGCACGGCCGAAGGCCGGGCGAAGCTGGTCGCGGAGGCGGAACGGCTCGCACCCGGCGGGCTCGACGCAGTGCTGGCGGGGGCCGGGATCTCGAAGGGCGACATGCCGCGCGAAACCATTGCCATCAATTATTTCGGGGCGGTCGCCACGCTCGAGGGGCTGCGCCCGCTGCTGGCGAAGTCGGAACGGCCGCGCGCCGTGGCTATCTGTTCGACTGCCGCCATGCTGCCCGGCAACGATGGCGTGGTGGAAAGCTGCCTTGCCGGCAACGAAGCCCAGGCGCTGGAGCGGATCGCGGCGGCGCCGCAGACCGCCTATCCCGATTCCAAGCGCGCCCTTGCGCGCTGGGTTCGCCAGACCGCCGGAAAGCCGGAATGGGCCGGAGCGGGCATCCTGCTCAACGGTGTCGGGCCGGGCGTGGTCGAAACCCCGATGACCGCGCCGCTGTTGCAGATGCCGGAAATGGTGGAGATGATCCACCAGTCGAACCCGATCGCGGTCGAAGGCTACGCCGCGCCGGAAGAAATCGCCGAATTGCTCGGCTTCCTGCTCGGCTTCCGCAATCACTACCTCGTCGGGCAGATCATCTATATCGACGGCGGCACCGACATCATCCTGCGGCCCGGCGCGATCTGAGCCGCCCGGGGCAGGGCACTTGCGCGGTGCCCTGCCGGCGGGGACTTACGCGGGTTCGCGAACCTCGAGCGGATCGCCCATGCGCTCGAACACTTTCAGCGTGTTGCCGCCCATGAAGGCATCGCGGTCGAGCTGCGGGTTCCTGGCGAAGAACTTCTCGTAATAGTCCTTGGGCTCGGTGAACCCCTCGAAATGGGGGAAGTCGGACGA
>JAQVEQ010000308.1 GCA_028697875.1 Novosphingobium sp.
GGAGCAGGCGGCCGCCTGGTTGCTGCGCCTGAACGATCCCGCCTGCTCAGACGACGACCGGCGCGCATTCGACGCCTGGCTCGGCGCATCGGAACGCCACGCCGAGGAATATCGCCGCTTCCAGCACCTGTGGCGGCGGCTGGACGGCATTCCCGTCGCCAGGTCGGCGGGCCGCTCCGGGCGAATCGCCGCTTTCGCTGCGGTCTTCGCGCTCGGCATCGGCCTGTTGATCGGCAAACACTGGAACTGGCCGGTCGCCGCGACCGAGGAGACGTTCGCCACCGCCGTCGGCGAAACGCGGCAAATAGTGCTGGCCGACGGCACGACGGTGGACCTGAACACCGACTCGCGGCTGGTCGCGACCATCGATGCCGCGACGCGGCGCGTCCGCGTCGAGCGCGGCGAGGCATTGTTCGCCGTGGCCGACGATCCCGCGCGGTCCTTCGAGGTGCGGGCCGGCGCCGGCGTGTTGCGCGACATCGGCACAACCTTCGACGTAGCGCTGGCCGGCGAGCACGTGACGGTGGGCGTGATCGAGGGCGCCGTGGAAGTGCGTCTGCCCGGCTCGCATGAAAAGGCCGTCATCGGCGGCGGCGAGCGGATCGCGTATTCGCCGGCCGGCCTGTCGCCGCCGGGACGTTTCGACGGGGAGGCCGCGACGGCCTGGCGTTCCGGCCGCTTCGTCTTCCGCGAGATGCCGCTGAGCGAAGTGGTTGCACAGTTGAACCGGCATCATGAACGCCGGACCGTGCTGGCCGATGCCCGCCTCGCCCGCCTGCGCGTGAGCGGCGCCTTCCGCATCGCCGAACGGGACGGACTGCTGACCGCAATCGAGGCGCTCTACCCCGTGCGGCGCGAGGAGGCGGGGGCGGAAACGCGGCTGGTTCCGCAGGCGCGGCGCTAACGCGACGCGATCGATGTCAGGGTTTTGCGGATTTTTTCGTCTTGTTGTTTGAAGGCCTCGCGCAAAGGCGATTCCAAGACCAGACGAAAAAGGAAGAAACATGCACCACCGCATCCGCATCGCAGCCCTGCTCGCGGCACTGTTCGCCGCACCTGCGCTGGCCCAGCAGGCGCAAGCCATCCGTATCGAGGCCCAGGACCTGCCCGCCGCCTTGCGCAAGCTGGCCGACCAGGCCGGGATTCAGTTGCTGTTCGACGCCGACGAGCTCAAGGGCGCCAGAACGTCAGGGCTGAATGGCACCCTGGCCCCGGAAGAGGCGCTACGCCGTCTTCTGGATGGCTCCCGTTACAGCTATCAACCCACCGGTGCCGGCACCTTCATCGTGCGACGCCTGCCAAAACCTGAAGCTGCCCGGCCCGATGCGGTGCTCGCCGAGGTGGTGGTAACGGCGGCCACGCGCACCCCGACATCCCTAGCTCGCGTACCGGCCTCCGTCAGCGTGGTCACGCAGGAGGATTTCGAGGAACAACAAGCCGCAACGGTGTCGGCCGCGATGAAGAAACTGCCCAACGTCGAATTTGGCGGCGGGCCGCGCGTCAATGGTGAAGTTCCGGCCATTCGGGGAGTCTTTGGGCCCTCCATCACACTGCTTGTCGATGGGGCGCGCCAGAACGATTCGACCTCGCCCAGCCTGAAGTCACCACTCTTCATCGACCCCTACTTCCTGCGCCAGGCCGAAGTGGTGCGCGGGCCAGCCTCCTCGCTGTACGGTTCCGGTGGAAATGGGGGCGTCATGTCGTTCACCACGCTTTCCGCGCGCGATCTGCTCGCGCCGGGGCAAACCATCGGCGGCGGCGCGAAGGCGGCCTATAACGACGCGGACAAGTCTTCGCGCCTAAATGCCCGCCTCTATGGCGGCAACGACGTGGCCGATGCCCTGATCGCGCTGGGCTCCCACGACTGGAACAAGATTCGCCAGGGTGGCGGCACTTATCTCGACCCCAACGACGGCGAGGCTGCGACGGGTCTCGTCAAGCTTGGCATCCAGCCGACTGCGGATATCCGGATCGAGCTTTCGCACCAGTTCTACCAAAGCGACAACCTGCAAGTAAACAACGGGCAGGCTACGGACTACCGCACGGCCAATATTCCGCTCGACAAACCGGCAATACAGATGGTCCATGTCGACCAATCCAACACCGTACTGAAAGGCATGCTGGGCAAGGTCGATGGGGCGCCCGCCTTGGTAGCCACGCTCTACAAGACCACCTTGCAGTACGAGTCCGACCGCAGTCCCATTCCCACGGTCACCAACGTCCTCTATAGCAACACCAAGACAGATACCGACGGTGCAAGTCTGCAGGGAACGCATGTCTTCGACGGGACCGGCTGGGGGCGGCACCGGGTGACGGCGGGCATTGACTACTTCAAGGACAAGCAGACAGCTGTCAGCGCTACAGCAGCCAATCCTTCCGCACCAAGCACGGTGACACGGGACGGCGAACGGGATGTTACGGGCGTATTCATTCAGGATGAAATCACGCTGGGCGGCGGCTGGAGCCTGACGCCCAGCTTGCGATCCGACCGTTATGAAGCCTCCGTGGCGGATGGCAGCCTGGCAGACAACAGCGAATCGCGCGTATCCCCCAAGCTTTCTGTCGCGTGGCAGGACGGCAGTGGGCTGATGCTTTATGGCAACATCGGCGAAGCCTTCCGCGCGCCGACCATTGTCGAGCTCTACCAGAATCTCACCACCTATGCCCTGAACAACTTCCTTCCCAATCCGGCGCTGCGCCCGGAAATCGACAAAACGTTTGAGATCGGGGCAAACTTCGGGCGCAAGTCCATATTCGTCGCCGACGACAATCTGAAACTCCGCGCTTCACTGTTCAATTCTCGCGTTACCGATCTAATTTA
>JAQVEQ010000309.1 GCA_028697875.1 Novosphingobium sp.
CTCATCCTCCTTTCGGGCTTTCAGGCGGCGGGAACGCGGGGACGGGCGATGTCGCAGGGCGCGCGCGAAGTGAAGATCCATGGCCAGTGGATTCCGGTGCGCGCTGAGGTCGACGAACTGTCGATGCTTTCGGCTCATGCCGACGCCGATGAGCTGATGCGGTGGCTCGGCGGATTCCGCAAAGCCCCCGCGCGCGTGTTCATCGTGCATGGCGAGGCCGATGCGTCCGAAGCCCTGCGGGGGCGGATCGACCGCGAGTTGGGATGGGATGCCGTCGTGCCGCGCCAGGACCAGGTGTTTGAGCTGTGACGGAACGACAGGACATCGTGTCGGCCGCGCGGCCGCGCCACCGCGTTCGACGGTTGCGGCTCCATAGCCAGCATCAGGTGATTGTCGTGATGCGCGCGGACTGCGACGTTTGCCGGTCCGAAGGACTGGCGGCCCGCTCGCAAGTGCTGGTGACTTATGGCGAGCGGCATATCCACGCGACCCTGTTTCAGGTCGAGGGCGAGGGGATGCTTGCGCTTGACGAGATCGGTGTGTCGGAGGCGGCGTGGACGCTGTTGGGCGCGGCCGATGGCGATGAAGTCGAGGTGGCGCATCCGCCCGCCCTGGAATCGCTCGCCGATGTGCGGCGGCGCATCTATGGCAACAGGCTCGATAGCCCTGCGCTTTCGGGAATCGTGCGCGATGTCGTCGATGGCCGCTACAGCGATGTCCATCTGTCGTCCTTCCTCACGGCAAGCGCGTCGCTTCCGCTCGATCAAGACGAAACCGTCGCGCTCACGCGCGCGATGGTGGATGTCGGCGATCGGCTGCGCTGGGACGTGCCGATCGTCATGGACAAGCATTGCATCGGCGGCTTGCCCGGCAATCGCACCACGCCGATCGTCGTCGCGATCGTCGCCGCGAACGGCCTCACCATGCCGAAAACCTCGTCCCGCGCGATCACCTCGCCGGCGGGCACGGCCGATACGATGGAAACGCTCGCCCCGGTCGATCTCGACATCCCGGCGATGAAGCGCGTCGTGGAAGCGGAAGGCGGGTGCATCGCGTGGGGCGGTGCGGTGCGTCTCAGTCCTGCCGACGATATTTTCATCCGCGTCGAACGCGAGCTGGACATCGATACGGAGGGCCAGCTTATCGCTTCGGTCCTGTCCAAGAAGATCTCGGCAGGCGCAACCCACGTCGTCATCGACATCCCGGTGGGCGCAACCGCCAAGGTGCGAAGCGCCGAAGCGGCCGACCATCTTGCCGATCGCATGACGGCCGTTGCCGCGCGGTTCGATCTGGCGGTGAGCTGCCTGCGGACCGATGGATCGCAGCCCGTGGGGCGCGGCATCGGACCTGCGCTCGAAGCATTCGATGTGCTGGCCGTGCTTCAGAATGCCGCTGACGCGCCTGACGATCTGCGCCAGCGGGTGGCGCTGCTTGCTGGCGCGGCGCTTGAAATCGGTGGAGCAGCGGGCACGGGCGAAGGCATGGGGCTTGCCCTTGCGACGCTCGCCGACGGTCGTGCGTGGGCGAAGTTCGAGGCGATCTGCCGTGTGCAAGGTGGCCTGCGAACGCCGCCCAAGGCGTCGCATGTTCATGCGCTCGTCGCCCCGCTCGCCGGTCGCGTGGTTCATATCAACAATCGCAAGCTGGCGCGGCTCGCCAAACTCGCGGGAGCGCCTGACATCAAGCAGGCCGGTGTCCTGATGAAGGCCCGGCTCGGCCAAGATGTCGATCGCGGACAGCCGCTGATGGAGGTTCATGCGGCCAGCGCCGCCGAACTCGCATATGCGCTCGATTATGCGGCGCGGGCCGGTGACATCGTGCTGGTCGAGCCATAGGAAAGGGGTTCAAGGAGATGTCGCCACGTCCTCCCGTCGATCTCGCGCAGGAACAGCGGCGGATCTTGCGTAACAGCGCGTTCGCGCTGCTGGTCTGCGTTCTCGTTCTGACCGCCGCTCATTGGAGCATTCCGCGCCTGTTCCGGATGCCCGGCGACGATCTTGCCAGCCTGCTGACCTTTTGGGCGGGCTGTGCGCTGCTGACAGTGCTGTGGGTGGTTGTCGGTTTCGCTATGGTGGCGCGCGGAAGGCGGCATTCGCCCGACGACATCGGCGGGTCCGCCTTCGCGCGCCCCAGCCCGCGCATCGCCATTCCCGTCGCTTTCCTGCAAAACACGCTCGAACAGGCGTTCATGGCTGTGATCGTGCAGATTGCGGTTCTGCTGCTGGTGGGCGCTCAGATGGCGGCGCTGGTCGCTGGCCAGGTGTTCTTGTTCGCGATTGGCCGGATCACGTTTCGCGCGGGCTATCCGAAGGGAGCGGGCGGCCGCGCCTTCGGTCTGTCGGTCACGGCGCTGCCGACGCTCGCTGGTCTGGTCGTGGCGTCAGGCGCGCTTGTCAGTGCGCTGCTGGCGCGTCTGATGTGAGCGGCCGATGATGATGAAAAAGCATCGATCACCCGCTGATATACCAGGAAAACTCCGGGCATTCCGTGAACTGTCTGGTGGCATTGCCGAACAGCCGATCGCGCAAGCTCCGTTCGCTGCGGGCGCCGGAGACGACGATATTGGCGCCCGCCGCAAAGGCGTGGTCCACAATCACGTCGCCGGGGCGGCCTTTGGGATCGGGAAGGTGTATCGGCTTCGCCGGCAAGTCGGACCGTCTGAGAAAGTCCGCGATCTCGTCGAGCCTCCGGCCCGATACCTCGTCGCCGACGCCGACGATATGGATTTCGCGGGCGAGGGCGAGCAGGGCGCGAGCCGAATGCAAGGCCCTGCGGGCTGCGGCGCAGTCCTTCCAAGCGACAACTGCCACATCGATGTCA
>JAQVEQ010000310.1 GCA_028697875.1 Novosphingobium sp.
TGTATATTGCTGCCCCCTCTCTTCTTTCGCCGGAGCGGAGCGCGAGTGTCCTGAGACGGTGCGGCATGGCTTCGTCCTTCCGCATCGGGGAGAGTTGCAAGACCTGGAGTGCTCCCGGGCAGGCCGGGGCGCAGCGGTGAAAGGGCAATGTGCGCCGCTATTGTGCGCTTGCGAACAAGCTGCCATCCCCGCGGTCCGGTAACCAGGGAACACAAGGCAGGGGCAAGTTCGTGAATCGCGGGTGGATCACGCTGGGACTGGTCGTGGGCAGTACGATCGTGGGGCTGATGGGCACGGATCTTGTCCTGCCCGCGGTTCCCGGCCTGCCGGAGGCGCTGGGGGGCGATCCGGCACAGGCGCAGCTGGTGCTGGCGGCCTATGTCGGCGGCTCGTGCCTCGGCCTGCTGGGCTATGGCGTGCTGGGGGACCGGGTGGCGACACCGCACTTGTTCATCGGCTCGCTCTTCGCGACCGCGCTGCTGTCGCTGGGCTGTTCGCTGGCCCCCTCGATGGAAGTGCTGATCGCCTTGCGCGCGCTACAGGGCATGGTGGCATCCGGGCCTGCGGTCTTCGCGCCGGGTATCGTCAATGCCATGTTCGATGAAGAGGACGCAGTGCGCGCGATTGGCGTGCTGGGCAGCATCGAATCGCTGGCGCCCGCGCTGGCGCCGGTTGCCGGTGCGGCGCTGCTGGCCTTCGGCGGCTGGCATCTCAATTTCGATGTCATGGCCGCGGTCGCAGCGCTGCTGGGTGCGCTGCTGCTGGCCTCGGGCGGGGTGCCGCAAGTGCGCCGCCGGGGGCAGGGTAGCTTCCTCGCCCTGCTGCGCGACGCCACGTTCCTGCGCTATGCCCTGAGCCAGGCGCTGGTGCTGGGCGGACTGCTGGTCTTCGTCTTCGGCATGCCGACGGTGTTCGTGCGCGTCCATGGCGGCACGCTGACAGATTTCATCGTGATGCAGGTCTGCGGCATCGCCACGTTCATGGTCGCCGCCAATTCCGCCACAAGGGTGGTGCGGCGCTATGGCGCCGAGCGTGTCATCGCGGCCGGGACATGGCTCGCGGCGGTGGGTGCGCTGGCGCAGTTCTTCTATGCACTGGCGGGCGGGACTTCGGCGCTCGTCATCACGGCGCTGTTCGTGCCGGTCAACACCGGCCTCGGCCTGCGCGGCCCGCCGGGGTTCTTCCGCGCCATTCTGGCCTCGCATGGCGACGATGCCCGGGGCAGCGCGCTGGTGATCCTCTTCGTGCTCGGCGCGGCGGCGGCCGGCACGGCGCTGGTCTCGCCATGGATCGAGCACGGCACCATTCCGGTCGCGGGCGCGGCGCTGGCGTTCCATACGGTTTCGGTGGCCTGTCTGATGCTGCTGCCGAAATGGCGCGAAGATGTCGTATCTTCGTAGTATTCCTTCTGCGGGTGCTGAATTATACCTTTCCAAGAGTGGCGGGAAAAGAAATTCTGCGCCGGAAAGGTCGTGATGTATTTGCCTGCGTCAACGGGCGGCGGCCTGTTTGCCGCTTTCTCGGGGATTAATTATCTGTAATTAAGCTGGAATTAGGCATCTTCCTTACCCGGCTCGCAACGGCGGCCCGCTGATTTTTCGCACCTGCACAAAATCAGGGGATTTGCGTTGCGACCCGATATTCGACCGATGGTTTTCGCTCTTGCCTGCGTTTCGCTCGCCGTGCCGGTCCATGCCGCACCGCCGGAGGTCCAGCCGGTCCAGGTCGGTTACGAGACCGTGCGCTATCAGCAGGGCGTGCCCACGCTGGACCTGCCGCAGCGGTGGGGCTCGGTGCAGGTGCGGCCGCTGCCGATGGATCACGGCAGTCTTGCCTTCGCGGTGGCGGTGTACAACGGGGGCAGGGATCCCGAGGTGATCGACATCGGCAATTTCCATGCCGAAAGCGCCGGGCAGAGCCTGGAAGTCTTCTCGGTCGATCAGCTCAAGGGCAAGGCCAAGCGGCGGGCGGTATGGTCCAAGGTGGGGCTGGCGCTGCTGGGAGGGGTTGCCGCGGCCGCGGCGGCCAGCCAGCGCGACACTTACCGCAGCACCTGGCACACGCCTTACGGCACGTATCGCGGCTATTACAGCGCCCCCAGCACGGCCGGGCAAATACAGGCTACGGCGATCGGCGTGGGAACCGGGGTCGGGCTGGCGCGCATCCAGGAGAACCTCGACCGCACCCGCGCGGCGCTCGGCAACGAAGTGGTGCAGGCGACGACGGTCGATCCCGGACACAGCTATGCGGGCAAGATCGTGCTCGGCAAGATCAAGGAGGCGGACCTGCCGCAGCGGGTCGACCTGACGGTCAGCTGGAACGGAGAGGTCTATCCTTTCGCGTTCCAGCTTGCCAAGGCGGGCACGCCGGCGCCGGTTTTCGAGACCGTGGCCGAACCGTCCGCGCCGGCCAGTTTCCAGCCGGCGGTTCTGACCGAGGCGGTCTCCGGGCAGGACGGTGGCACTCCTGTGCCTGCCTTTACCAGCGCAGCCATGGTCCGGCCGGTGCCGCGCGGCGTGGACATGGAAGCCCTGGTCCAGCGCACGGCGGACCTGATGCCCCGGCCTACCGTTCTTGACGACGGATCGAAAGTGACCGGCTTCACCGCCGACGGCACCCGGTTGCAGGTCACGGTGGTCAACAATCCGGAATTCGATGCCATCAAGCCGGACTGGCAGGCGCGCGGGCGGCACGGAATCTGCTCGGCACGCGCGTTTCAGGCGGTGCTGATGCAGGGCGGGACCATGACGGCGACGTTCTTTACCGAGGAGAACCAGGAACTCGGCGCCCTTGAACTGACCGGGGCCTCGTGCCGC
>JAQVEQ010000087.1 GCA_028697875.1 Novosphingobium sp.
CCGCCCGCAAATGCCGGCTATAGGCAGTATCAGGAGAATGCAATGCTGAGTCTCGAAGGAAAAGTCGCCATTGTCACGGGCTGCGGGTCGATCGCGCCGGGCTGGGGCAATGGCAAGGCGATCACCACGCTGCTGGCCCGGCAGGGCGCGACCGTGCTGGGCGTCGACCGCAATCTCGAAGCGGCCGAAGCGACCAGGGCGATCGTCGAGGAAGAAGGCAACCGGCTTGCCGTCACCACCTGCGACGTGACCGACCAGCCGCAAGTCGAGAAGCTGATCGCCGAATGCATCGAACGGTTCGGGCGGCTCGACATTCTCGTCAACAATGTCGGCCAGTCGGAACCGGGCACTCCGGCGACGATGGAGCCGGAAGTGTGGCGGCAGCAGCTCGATCTCAACCTGACCAGCGCCTTCCTGACCTCGCGTTCCGCCCTGCCCGTGATGGAAGCGCAGGGCGGCGGCTCGATCGTCAATATCTCGTCGGTCGCCGGCCAGCGCTGGGTCGGCAAGGACCAGGTCGGCTATGCCGCGGCCAAGGCGGGGCTGATCCATTTCACCAAGGTAACCGCCGTCGCCTATGCCAGGGCGGGCGTGCGCCTGAACTGCGTGGTTCCGGGCCTGATGTTCACTCCGTTGCTGACACGCATTGCCGAACGCTATGCCGCCGGCGAATACGATGCGATGATTGCCAAGCGCCATGCGCAAGTGCCGATGGGCAGGATGGGGGATGCCTGGGATATCGCCCACGCCGTGCTGTTCCTCGCCTCCGACGAAGCGCGCTATATCACGGGGACGGAAATCGTCGTCGATGGCGGGCTGACGGCATCGACCGGCACACCGCCCGCCTGAAACGGCTGTCAGCGGCACTCGAAGGCATCTCACCGCACGTGCAAACGGCATGCAGTTGCCGTTTGCAGCGAACGAAGTTAGTGATTCTTCACTTTCTGCGCTATGCTTGCGCGCAACGGGATTCGGAGCGACAAATCCGGCTCTCGTCCCCCAAAGGCAATCGCCCGCACCAGAACGGGCAAATCCGTGATGGAGAAACACAGTGTCCAATACCCCTACTGTCATCAAGCCTGTGGCTCCGCCGCAGGTGATCGAAGGCGCTTTCACCGAAGACCAGCACCAGCGCATGCTGAATGTCGTGCGCGAGAACGGCCCCTGGTCGCTGATCCTGGCCCAGCACTTCAAGTCGCCCGAAGAAGTGATCGCCACCACTTCCGGCGCGGTGCCCGAAGGGTTCACCCCGACCTGGGACATGTTCCTCAGCCCCGTGTTCCGCGGCTATTTCGCCAAGGCGAGCACCGTGCTGCACCCGGATATCGAGGATTGCTTCTTCAACAAGAAGTTCCTCGACCTCGTGCGCGGCTACTGGGGCGCGGACTACGCCACGCCGGAGAACATGCTGTTCAACATCCAGGGCCCCTGCCAGGGCGGCGGTAGCCCGCACCTCGATGCCACGCGCTATCGCGGGATCTCGATGCACAACTCGCCGATCTGGCTGATGAACATCATGACCAAGACCGGCCTGTTCGAGGACTGGCGCGCCAAGAAGGCCCAGGTCATCACCTGGTACTACAAGGGCAAGATCGGCGGCGGCTTCACGTACTGGCCGGACGGCCCGCTGGAACAGCCCAAGCAGATCAAGGCCCCGATGTGGAGCCGCGCCGTGGTGGTCGAGAACGAAATGATGTTCCACACCGCCGAAACCTGCGGCCCGGCCGCGATGCGCCGCCCGCAGGGCCTGGCGATCAACTCGCTGATGAGCCCCGACCCGACGGCGCCGGGCGGCTGGCAGATCACCACCGACGGCAAGGTCGTCCAGCAGATCCCCGAAGACGAGTTCCGCTTCCTCATCCACTGGGGCGCGGACATCTACATGGACTACAACGAGCTGAAGCGCGCGCTCGACCATACCGACGACCTGACACACGACCGGGTCTTCGACATGATTATCGCGGACCTGCGCGCGCGCGGCGTAACGTTCGAAGTTCCGAGCGATCCGCTGACCGACCAGAAGTTCATCGGCTTGCTGATCGGCGTCTACGACGCCGGCCAGCCCGCGATCTTCCCGCCCGAGCCGGAAGAACTCGCCGCCTGAATTTGCATTGATCCCTGTCGCCACTTGGTGGCAGGGATCGCACCGGCACCGGAAAACCGGGCCGGATGGAGGATGCCGCGTTGAACGACACCGTGAACCGCACGTGGCGCATTGCGCGCCCGATTGCCGGAATCCCCGGCAGGGACGATTTCGCACTAGCCCCCATGCCGATGCCCGTACCCGAAGACGGGCAAGTGCTGATGCGCACGATCTACATCAGCATCGCGCCGGGCGTGCGGCCGATGATGCCCTATGCCTCCGCCGCGCCCGACGTCGCGCAAGGCGCCAGGCGGGAGGAGATCGACGATTCCAATCCCAACCCGTCTCTGATCCGGGTCGGGGACAAGATGCGGTCGGGCATCGTCCCGTCGGATTCCCCCTTTGCCGGGGGCACGGTCGGGCAAGTCATCGAGAGCCGCCACCCGAACTACAAGCCGGGCGACTACATCTTCGGCGGGCGCTACTGGCAGGATTACGAGGCGGTCGACGGCGATGCCTCGCTCAAGATCGATCCCGCCGAGCTGCCGATCGAGGCCGATCTCAGCCTGATCGGGCGCAGTTCCTTCACCGGCTGGGTCGGATGGAAATTCTACTGCGACGGCAAGCCGGGCGAAACGATCGTCATCTCCGCTGCCGCCGGCAATATCGGCATGCTGGTCGTGCAACTGGCCAAGCAGGCCGGGCTCAAGGTCATCGGCATCGCCAGCGGGGCGGACAAGTGCCGCTTCGTCACCGGAGAGCTGGGGGCCGACGCCTGCATCGACCGCGCGCAAGAGGACATCGGGGAAGCGCTCGACCGGCTCGCCCCGGAAGGCGTCGACATCTATTTCGACAATGTCGGCGGCAAAACCCGCACTGCGGTCTACGAGAAGCTGCGCATGTTCGGGCGGCTGATCGTCTGCGGCATGGCCGCCGAATACAACGGCATGGAAAGCGGCGTGCTGACGACCGGCGCGATCCTGGCCAAGCGGCTGCGCATCCAGGGCTTCGTCGTGCTCGACAACGACGGCGACTACGGCGATTTCCGCGCGGACATGGCGCGGATGTGGCGCGAAGGGAAACTGGTCTGGCGCCAGCACATTTTCGAGGGGCTGGAATCCGCGCCCGACGCCCTTGCCGCCTGCCTGTCCGGCAGGAATACCGGCGGCAAGATTCTGGTCCGGGTGTCGGAGGATACCAGCAAGACCGCCTAGACGTGGCAACCGCCCGGCGGATCGAATTTGGGAGACAGAGCATGACCGCACAACGCCATCCCCTGACCCCGGCGGTTCCGCCGCGGCTGGTCCACGACATCTTTACCGACGAGGAAAACGCGCGGCTGTTCCACATCCTGCGCACCAAGGGTCCGTGGCGCCTGATCGCCGCGATCTATTTCAAATCGGCCGAAGAGCTGCTGGCCGTGTCCACGCGCGGCACCCAGCCGGCGGACGAGAAGCCCTCGCTCGACGATTTCCTCACGCTCGCCTTCCGCGGCTTCTTCGGCAATCACGGCCTTCCCTACGAAGAGGAAGCGCACGAGATCTTTTTCAGCCGCAAGCTTCTGGATCAGGTCAAGGCGATGCACGGGGCGCAGTATGGCGCGCCCTACATCTTCCAGTTCAACATCCAGGGCCCCTCGCACGGGTACGATCCCGGCCATTTCGACGGGCGCAGCTGGCGCGGGATGGACCCGACCAACACGCCCGCGTGGCTTGCCAGCGTCATGGCCAAGTCGGGCCTGTTCGACGCCTGGGAAGTCAAGGCCGGGCAAGTCATTTCCTATTACTACCCGTCCAACGTGGACGGCGGCTTCACCTTCTGGCCGGACGGGCCGGAGCGGCCGCCGCAACGCTTTTCCGCCCCGTTCTGGAATTCCGGGCTGGTGACGGACAACCAGCGCATGTTCCATCGCGGCGAAGCCTGCGGCCCGCGCGACAAGCGCGACAACCCGCCGGGGCTGTCGCTTTCCTCCGTGCTGGAAGCCGACGGCCCGGAAGGCTGGCGCGTGCGCGACGGCGACAAGGTGCTGGCGCGCTACGCCCCTGCCGACATGCGCATCCTGTTCCATTACAGCGCGCACGTCTTCACCGACATGGCCGATCTCAAACGCTACCACGACCACACCGACGACCTGACGCGGGACAAGGCGTTCGAAATGCTGGTGGACGATCTCAAGCGGCGCGGGATTCCCTTTGCCGTCCCGACCGACCCGGAAAACGACCCGGAATTCATCGCCACGCTGACCAGGGCCTATGCCATGGCACCGGCCGCTTATCCGCCCGAAGCTCCGCTGGACATGCGCCGGGGAAAGGCCGCCTGACCCTGCAATTTCGCAAACCCGACGGAAGATCGTTTCGCATTTTGCTACTTTCGAACAATTCTGTCCCGGAAAAGCGTATTGCGGGGCGATTACACCCCAATTAGGCGGGGAACAGGACAAGAGAGAGGATCATGGCTAGCACCGCCGACCAGACACAGACCCCCGTCTTCGATCGCGAAAATCTCCTGGCGCAGGCGCGCAAACGGGCGGGCCTCAGCGATTTCGGAGACAACTGGTTCCTCGAACCGATGGACAAGTTCATCGAATCCGCCAACGCCGAGGCACGGCTGACGCCGGCCGGCTTTGCCGGGCAGACGGAAGTCATCGTCAAGGGCCTGACCAGCCGCCTGCGCATGGTCGAGGACATCAAGCGTCACCCGGAAATCCTCGACGAACAAGTCGAAGTGGCGGGCGTGATCCTGGGCCTGCCGCGCACCGGCAGCACGATCTTCCACCGCCTTCTGGCAAGCGCGCCGGGCATGACCGCGATCCGCTGGTACGAAGCGCAGAACTTCGCCCCCTTCCCTGGCGAGGAACCGGGCAATCCGGTGGAACGGCGCGCCTATGCCCAGACGATGATCGATGGGTGGCTGGAACTGTCGCCCGAACTCAATTCGATTCACCCGCTCGACCCCGAAGCGCCGGACGAGGAAATCCTGATCCTCGGCCAGATGTTCGTTTCGACCATGGTCGAAGGCATGACGTTCGTACCCGGCTTCACCCGCTGGCTCGACACTTACGACCAGTCGCAAGGGCACGAAGACCTCAAGACGATCCTCAAGTACCTCCAGTGGCAGGACCCCGGCCGCCGGGGCAAGAAGTGGATCCTCAAGAGCCCGTCCAACCTCCCTTACGCGGAACTGGTGGCCAAGGCCTTCCCCGGCGCCCTGCTCATCATGACCCATCGCGATCCGCTGGACGTCGTGCCGAGCTACGTCAGCATGGAAGCCGCGCTCTACAAGATGAGCTCGACGCTGAGCGACAGGGAAGTGGGCGAGTTCTGGTTCCAGCGCCTCGCCGGCTGGATGCACCGTTTCGAGGAAGCGCGCGAACGTATCGGCGAGGATCGTTTCATCGACATCGACTACCGCCAGGTCGGCAAGGAACCGCTGGTGCAGGCCGAACGCGTCCTTGCCCGCATGGGTATTCCGACCGGCGAAGCGCTGGAAGAAGCGCTCACCGAATTCCTCGCCGGCAACAAGCGCGAACAGCGGCCGATGCACGAATATTCGCTCGAACGCTTCGGCCTCGACAAGGATGCGATCCTGCGCGAATTCGCCAGCTACCGCGAACGCTACATCCTCTGAGGGCGACAGCGATGGAAATCCGCCCCGGAATCCTGCGCACGCCGGAAAGCTGCTTCGAAGGCCTGCCGGATTATCCCTTCGCCCCGCACTACGTGGAGGTCGAGGACCCGGCACTGGGGCCGCTGCGGATGCACTATGCGGACGAAGGCGCGCGCGATGCGCCGGTCGTCCTCATGCTTCACGGCAACCCGACGTGGAGCTATCTCTACCGCCACATGATCGGCCCGGTCGCTGCCGCCGGATACCGCGTGATCGCGCCCGACATGATCGGGTTCGGCAAGTCGGACAAGCCGGCCGCGCGCGAGGCCTACGGCTTCGACCGTTTCGTGCTGTGGATGCGCCGGTTCGTCGAAGCGCTCGACCTGACGGGCACGACGCTGGTGTGCCAGGACTGGGGCGGGCCGATCGGCCTGCGCGTCCTGTCCGAAGTGCCCGGACGGTTCGCAGCAGTGCTGGCCAGCAATACCCTGCTGCAGAACTGCGACGCGCCGCCGCTGGGCGTGCCGGACTGGCCGGGCGAAGCGATCGCCGCGTGGATCGAAACCTGCCGCACGAGCGACGACCTGCCGCTGGACGAACTGGTCGCCCGCGCCTGCGTCACCCGCCCGGCGGACGACGTGCTCGCCGCCTATGCCGCGCCCTACCCCGACGCCGCGTACAAGGCGGGGATGCTGGAAATCACCTGCGGCATTCCGATCGCCGAAGGAGCCGAAGGGTTGGAGGCGAACCGGGCTGCCTGGCGTTTCTTCGAAACGTGGGACAAACCGTTCCTGACCGCATTCAGCGACAGCGACCCGGCGACCATCAATTGGGAAAAGGTGTTCCAGGCCCGCGTCGCCGGGGCGAAAGGACAGCCGCACACGCGCATCGCGGGCGCGGGACATTTCGTGCAGGAAGAACAGGGCCCGGCACTGGCCGAAGTCCTGATCGCCTTCCTGCGCGCCAACAAGAATTGAGACAGCGAAGGGGAGAGCAACGATGCTCCTGAAGGACAAGGTCGTAGTAATCAGCGGGGTCGGTCCCGGCATGGGCCAGGCCATGGCGCGCATTGCCGCGGCGGAAGGGGCCAAGGTCGTCCTTGCCGCCCGCAACAAGGATTTCCTCGAACAGGTCTGCGACGAAATCGCCGCCGCCGGGGGCACCGCCATCGCGGTACCGTGCGACATTGCCGATGCGGACCAGTGCAAGGCGCTGGCCAAGGCGGCGGCCGACGCCTTCGGCGGGCGGATCGATGGCCTCGTCAACAGCGCCTACTACCACGGCGACTGGAGTTTCATCGAAAACTCGGACGAAGACGACTGGGCGAAGATCTTCGACGTCAGCTGCCTCGGCACCCTGCGCCTGACCAAGGCCTGCGTCCCCTACCTCAAGGATGGCGGCGCGGTGGTAAACGTCTCCACCATGGCCACTGTCAGGCCCTATGGCACCGAACACGGGATGGAGATGGGCTATGCCGTCACCAAGGGCGGGATCAACGTCCTGACCAAGTACATGGCGACCGACCTCGGCCGCTACGGCATCCGCGTGAACACCTGCCGCATGGGCTGGATCCACGGCGCACCCGTGCAGGGCTTCATCGATTCCGAAGTGGCGCAGGGGCGCAAGGAAGAAGACGTGGTCGGCGCGATCACCAAGGACATCCCGCTGGGCAAGATTCCGCCGGAAGACGACTGCGCCCGGGCCGTGCTGATGATGATTTCCGACTATTCCGCAGTGGTTACCGGCGCGGCGCTCGACGTCAATGGCGGCCACTGGATGGCGCCGTAATCGAACACTGCCGTTTAGGCTTGCCTTGCCCCATGCGGGCAAGGCAATCAGGCCCCACGTTTTTGCAGAATCAGAGAGAGCGATGACCAAGGAAGAAGAAAAGTTCGCGGGCGGCGTGGCCGTCATTACCGGTGCCGGCGCGGGGATCGGCTCGGGCCTCGCCCGCCGTGCGGGCCAGCTCGGCATGCACGTGGTCGTGACCGACATCAACGGCGGCGCCGCGGAAAAGGTCGCACAGGAAATCCGCGATGCCGGCGGCCAGGCCGAAGCCATGGTGGTCGACGTCTCCAAACCGTCCGAGCTCGACCGCCTGGCCGAAGAAGTCTTCGCCAAGCACGGCAGCGTGCGCCTGCTGGTCAACAACGCCGGGATCGAAACGATCGGCTACACCTGGGAAATCCCGACCGAGCGCTGGGAAGCGACGCTCAACATCAACCTCCATGGCGTGATCCACGGCGTGCGCGCCTTCGTGCCGAAAATGCTCGCCACCGGGGAGGAATGCTGGATCGCCAACCTCGCCTCGATCGGCGCTTTCGGCATGATGCCGACGCAAACCGCCTACATGGTTACCAAGCACGCGGTGCAGTCGTTCAGCGAGTGCCTCTATCTCGAAATGCAGCTCAAGAACGCACCGATCCACGTTTCCTCGGTGATCCCGGGGATGCTCAAGACAAGCATCTTCGACGCCGCCCGCGGCGAAGGCGAGCCGGAAGGCGCCGCCGCCCACCGCAAGGTCATGCACGACATGATGGCGGCCTATGGCATGGACCTGGACGCTGGCTGCAAGCGCATCATGGAACGGATCGCCGCCAACGAGTTCTGGGCGGACACCCAGCCGGACATGACCGAACAGTCGCTCGCCGGGCGGATCAAGTTCTTCCAGGAGCAGGCGCAACCGGCCATCGCCGACCAGGCGCGCGGCCTGCTCGGACTGGACTGAGGAGGGACAGCCATGCGGGCAGCGGTCTTCCATGAAGCGGGGCAGCCGCTCCGGATCGAAACGGTCGACGATCCGCGGCCCGCACCCGGCGAAGTCGTGATCGCGGTCAGCGGATCGGGCATCTGCGGTTCCGACCTGCACATGACCCAACACCCGGGGCACACGCCCGCCGGGCTGATACTGGGCCACGAATACGCTGGGACCATCGCCGCCCTGGGCAAGGACGTGACCGGCGGCTGGAAGATCGGAGACAGGGTAACCGCCCTGCCCCTGTTCCCCTGCCACACCTGCGAGGCGTGCGAAGCGCACATGCCGCAGCTCTGCCCCAACGGGCAGTTCGCCGGAACGACGCTGGATAAGCCCGGCGCCTATGCGCAATACGTCACCGCGCGCGCGGACCTGCTGCAGAAAGTGCCCGCCGGGGTGGGCGATGTCGAAGCGGCCATGATCGAACCGCTCGCGGTCGGCCATCACATTGTCAGCCGCGCGGATATCCGCAAGGGCGAGGCGGTGCTGGTGATCGGCGGCGGCCCGATCGGTGCGGCCGTGGCCCTGTTCGCCCGGGCGGCCGGGGCGGGCCATGTGGTGGTCAGCGAACCTTCGGCCGAACGGCGCACGCGCTGCCTCGACTTGGGCGCGACTGCCGCGATCGATCCGGTGAACGAAAACGTCGGCAAGCGCTTCGGCGAACTGACCGGCACCCGGCCTGCCGTGGTCTTCGAATGCGTCGGCATCCCGGGCATGGTTCAGCAGGCGGTCAATTACGCCGCCGTGCGCGGCCGCGTCGTGGTCGCCGGGGTGCTGTTCGGGGACGACAGCCTTTCGCACATCGGCGGGCTCGGCAAGGAAGTGTCGATCGTCTACAGCCAGGCCTATGTCGAACGCGACTTCGCGGCCGTGATCGACGCGCTGGCCAAGGGCCTGGTCGACGCCAGGCCGATGCACACGGCGACCGTCAGCCTCGACGAACTGCCGGACATGTTCGAGAGCCTGCGCAACGCCCCGTCGCAGTGCAAGGTGCTGATCGATCCGACGCTTTAGGGCCTAGCGGGACAGCAGCCTCGCATACTGGCTCGGCGTGCGGCCCGTCATCCGGCGGAAGGCGGCTGTGAAAGCGCTGGGCGTCGCATAGCCGAGCGTACTGGCGATCTCGTTCATCGCCATCTCTCCTGCTCGCAGCATGTCCTGCGCCCGTTCCAGCCGGACCGCGGCCGCATGGTCGGCCAGCACCTTGCCGCTCGCTTCCAGGAAACTGCGCGACAGGTGCGACCGGCTGATCCCGCACAGGGCGGCCAGTTCGGCAGTGGTCGGCCAATGCCCCGCACTGCCCCGCAACGCCTCCTCGATCCGCGCCAGTTGCCACGGGGCGAGCCCGCCGCGCGCGCCCGGCCGGCGCGAGGGCATGCGCAGCCGCCGGCCGATTTCGACCATCAGCAGGCGGACCAGCGACTCCGCCGCCATCGCCGAGCCGAAGGCGGGCACTGTCAGTTCCTGGCGCAACCGTTCGGCCAGCGCGAACATGGTGGACGAGGTAATCATGGCGCAGCGCCGCAGGAGGTCGGGGTGCCATTCGGCCAGCCCGGTGGCCGCTTCGAACACGGCCGGGTCCATCCGGCAGGTCATGATCTCCAACACGCCGCCATCGCCGATGGAATGCATCGCCACGCCCGCCGGGCGGAACAGCATCCGCCCGACCCTATGCCCGCGCCGCTCGCCCCCGTCGAAGGTCACTTGCCCGTTCATCCCGCCCGTGCGCGGCATGACGACCGAAAAGATCGGCGCGTCGTCCAGTTCCAGCATCTCGTTGGGACTCGGCAGGTCGTAGCGGCGCAATTCGATATGCGCTTCGGGAATCGTCAGCGCGGCAAGCACGGTCCACGGACGGAGGGCCGCCTCCCCTTCCGCCTCGGCGCCCATGCGCAGGTCGATCAGGTCATTTTGCATCACGGATAAACGATAAGGGCACAAAAGCGATAGAACAAGCGCTGGCCGCCCACCGGGACGGGTGGCATCATTTCTCCAGCAACGAGAACACGAGCGGAGAGACGATGACCGGCGCTGTCATGCAACTGGCACGCGTCCATGGCCCCGGCGATGTCCGGCTGGACGACGTTCCCATCCCCGAAGCGGGCCACGGCGAAGCGATCGTGCGCGTTGCCGCATGCGGCATCTGCGGCAGCGACCTGGGCTATATCGCACAAGGCGGGCTGGGCGGCGGCGAACCGCTCGCCGCGCCGCTGCCTATCGGGCACGAATTCGCCGGAACGGTTGTCGCGACCGGCCCCGGCGTGAACGGAATCGAGCCGGGCCTGCGCGTCGCGGTGAACCCCGACGACGGTTATATCGGCGGCGGCGGGCCGGAAGGGGCGATGGCGCCCTATATCCGCGTAACCGGCGCCGCCATCGGCGAAACCCTTTACCCCCTGCCCGGTCATGTCGGCTTCGATGAAGCCGCCCTGGCCGAGCCGCTTTCGGTCGGGCTCCACGCCCTGCGCATCCTCGGTGTTGAGGCGCAGCACAAGGTTGCCGTGCTGGGCGCGGGCCCGATCGGATTGTGCACGGTGGCGATGCTGCGCCATCTCGGCTGCCGCGACATTGCCATTTTCGACCAGGTGCCGGCGCGGCTGGAACGGGCCCGTGCGCTGGGTGCGGAACTGGCTGTCGACGTGGCGGAGGAAAGCCTGCCGGATGCCCTTGCCCGTTTCCATGGCGAGGGCGTGCGCTTCGGCACCCGTTTTGCCGATACCGACATGTTCATCGACTGCGCCGGAGCCGAAGCCGCTCTCAGGGAAGTCATCGGCATTGCCAAGTACCGCGCGCGGATTGCCGTGGTCGCGCTCTACAAGAAGCCCGCCCAGATCGATCTGTGGAAGCTGATGGCGAACGAGATCCTCATCACCGGCTCGATCGCGGTCGACCGCAAGGCCGAGTTCGCCGAGGCGCTGGAGATGATCGCCGGGGGCAGGCAGGACCTCGCCCCGCTCATCAGCCACCGCATGGATTTTTCCCTCTTCAACGCCGCCCTGACCGTGGCCGCCGATGCCGAACATTCGGCCAAGGTCATGCTGACATTCAAGGACAGTGCCGCATGAGCGCCCCCACCGATACCCTGCCCAACGACATCGTGATCGACGACCTGGCCGAACCGCGCCTGACGCCTGCCATCATCGCCGCGCGCGAAGGCCCGGCCGATTTCGACGAAAACATGACCGCCGACCAAGTGCTCGCCCATGCCGTGGAGATGACGGGCGGGCTCGACGACTTCGGCGAGGACACCGGCTTTCGCGAACGCCTGGCCGTGATCCTGCAATCGCTGGCCGAGGACGAAGGGCTGACGCGCGGCGGGCGCATCACCATCGTCGACCACGCGATCCGCGTCATGGCCAACCGCCTGCGCATCGAAGACCTGGTGAAGCGCCACCCGGAAATTCTCGAAATCGAAATCGACCGCCCGCTGATTATCGCCGGGCTGCCGCGTTCGGGAACCACGCACCTCGTCAACTGGCTGTCGCGTGACGAACGGCTCCACTCGTTGACCTTGTGGGAGTCGGAAGAGCCGGTGCCGTCGGCCCCGCCGCCCCCGCCCGGCCAACCCGACCCGCGCGAACAGCGCAGCGCCGAGTT
>JAQVEQ010000311.1 GCA_028697875.1 Novosphingobium sp.
CCTCCCCATCGGCGCTGGCCGCGGCGGCGGCCTTGGCGGCGGCCAGTTCTTCCGTCCGCCCCGGGATGCGCATGTAGATCCGTTCAGGCGCGCGCATGTCGAAGATCGCCACCTTGCCGCCCAGCAGGCGGTTGACCCCGTCGAGCCGGGCGAAGGACACCAGCGCGGTGGCCGCCAGTTTTTCCCCTTGCGGCAGGGCCAGCACCTGGCCGGTCTTGAACGTAACGTTCCAGCGGCGGTTTCCGATCCATTCCGCCTCCTTGACCTGCGGCTTCAGCGCCGGGGCCGCATCGAGCAGGCGGCTGAGCGCGGGCACCTGGCGCGCGGCGCCGGGGCCGGACACGACCAGGCGGCCCTTCGCGGCAGCGGCGGAAACGGGCTCCAGCTCCGCCCCGGTCGCATCGATCAGGACGAGACGGTCGGCCTTGCGCAGCACGGCATGCGGTGTCCGCTCGACGATATCGACCACCAGCGTATCGGGCAGCTGGCGCGACACGCGGGCATCCTTGACCCAGCTCAGGCCGAGCAAGTCTTCGCGCAGGACATCGAGATCGACCAGCGGCATCGCCCGGTCGCGCTCGCCCAGCACGCGCTCGTAGACCTTGAGTTCGTTCATGTGCTCGACCCCGCGCACTTCCACGCGCCGCACTTCGAACCCGGCGTCGGACGCCAGCAGGGCGAGCTGCGCATGCGCCATTGCCGGCACGCCGGCAAGGACGGCGACGAACCATGCCAGGGCCGCCGCCCCGCCCAGGATCATGGCGAGGAAAATGCGGTGAAGCTGCTCTTCGGTGAAAGGCAGGTAACGCATCAGGGCATCGACCAGCGAGCCGGTATGCGCCTTGGCCCGGTCCACCTTGCGCGCGGCCCCCCGCGCCGCTGCCGAGCGGCGGACGCCCTTGCCCCCGCGCTTGATCGTCTGCGCCATCAGCCGCCCCCCTGCCGGCCGTCGCGGCCCTTGCCCCGATCGGCAAGAGCGTCGGCGATGACCGCCTCGACCAGATCGCCGTAGTCCATGCCGCAATATTTCGCCTGCTCGGGCACGAGGCTGAGCGGGGTCATGCCCGGCTGGGTGTTGGTTTCGAGCAGAAACAGCCCGGCCTCGCCCTGTTCGTCGTCCCAGCGGAAGTCCGACCGGCTGGTCCCCTTGCAGCCGAGCACCTGATGCGCCTTGAGCGCATAGGCCTTGCACAGGTCCGCGATGTTATCCGGGATCTGCGCCGGGCAGACATGCTCGGTCATGCCGTCGGTATACTTGGCGTCGAAATCGTAGAAGCCGGACTTGGGCACCAGTTCGGTCACGGTCAGAGCACGCGGCCCTTCCGGCCCGGCGATGACGGCGGCGGTCAGTTCGTGTCCGCGCACGTAAGGTTCGGCCAGCAGTTCGTCGAATTCCTGCCACGGCCCCTTGGCGTCGCGGCGGATCGGATTGCCGCAATTGCTCTCGTCCGTGACGATCGCGACCCCGACCGACGAGCCTTCGTTCACCGGCTTCAACACATAGGGCCGCGCCAGCGGGTCGCCTTCGTAAAGTTCCTCGCTCCGGACGATCCGCCCGCCCGGCATGGGAATACCATGCGGCACCAGCGCCTGCTTGGTCAGTTCCTTGTCGATCGCGATGACCGAGGTCGCGAGGCCGGAATGGGTATAGGGAATGCCCATGAGGTCGAGCATGCCCTGGACCGAGCCATCTTCTCCGGGCACGCCATGAAGCGCGTTGAACACGACATCGGGCCGCGCCTCGGCCAGGCGTGTGGCGACCTGGCGATCCATGTCGATCCGCGTCACCTTGTGGCCGCGTTCCTCCAGCGCCTTGGCGACGCCTTCCCCGCTCATCAGCGAGACCGGCCGTTCGCTCGACCAGCCACCCATCAGCACGGCGACATGGAGTTTGGGGATAGTCACGGTCTGCCTACTCTCTGGATTTCCCATTCCAGGGTCACGCCCTGGCTTTCGCTCACTCTCCGGCGCACTTCCTCGCCCAGCCCTTCGATGTCGGCGCTGGTGGCGTTGCCGGTGTTGATGAGGAAATTGGTATGTTTCTCACTCACTTGCGCACCGCCCATGGCCAGGCCCCGGCACCCGGCCGCGTCGACCAGACGCCAGGCCTTGTCCCCCGGCGGGTTCTTGAAAGTCGATCCGCCCGTCTTGGACCGAAGCGGCTGGCTTTCCTCGCGCGCTGCGGCGATCCGGTCCATTTCCGCGCCGATCGCCGCCGGATCGCTCGGCTCCCCCTTGAAACGCGCGGCAACGACCACCGCCCCGTCGGGCAAGGCGGAGTGGCGATAAGTGTATTGCAGATCCCTTGCGGCAAGCGTCACGAATGTCCCGTCCGGCAGGACCACGTCGCAATCGACGAGGATATCGGCCACCTCGCGGCCATAGGCGCCGCCGTTCATGCGCACGAAGCCGCCGACCGTGCCGGGAATCCCGCGCAGGAATTCCAGCCCCGCGATCCCCGCGTCGCGCGCGGTCGTGGCAACCAGTATCCCGCTCGCCCCGCCGCCGCATTCGAGCACGCAGCCGCCCTTGTCCTCGACTTTCGCGAAGGCCTTGCCGAGACGGATCACCACTCCCGGCACGCCGCCATCGCGAACGATCAGGTTCGAACCGAGCCCGAGGGCCATGACTTGCATCGAACCGCCCAGCAGTTCGAGGAACCCGGCGAGGTCGGCCAGGTCCGCCGGTTCGAACAGCCAGTCGGCCGCACCGCCGGACTTGAACCAGACCAGCGGGGCCAGCGGGGCATTCTCCGTCAGCTTGCCGCGCACCATGTCCGGCGACAGCGCGGGCGCTTGGACAGTGCCGT
>JAQVEQ010000312.1 GCA_028697875.1 Novosphingobium sp.
AATGGAACCCTATCCGCTGCGCGTTGCCGATCGCGGGCGGTTCGCCCTTGCGCCAGAAGGCGAGCATCTTGCCCCGTTCGTCCAGATGGGTTTCGGTGACGATCGCGCGGGCGGCCTGGATGAACTGCCCATGCCCGAACACATAGGCCAGCGATCCCGCAGACATGGCGGCGAGACGCGCCAGCGCGGCCTCGCAGCGCCGTAGCAGGGTGCCGAAGCTCTCCGCCCCTTCCCCGTCGCAATAGGCCGGGTCCGCCTCGCTCCAATAGCGTTCGAGGTGCGGCATACGGTCGGCGCTGCGCGTCCCGTTCCACCGCGCCGGTTGCAGATAGGTGAACTCCTCTATCGGCCACGTCTCCACCGGGACGCTGGGAAAGCGGGCGATGGTCGGCGCGGCCGTCTGCTGGGTGCGGGTATAAGGCGACGTGACGATGAGCGCGGGCGCTTCGATCCAGCCCGCCGCTACCTCGCGCGCCTGTTCCTGGCCCCGCTCCGTCAGCTCGATCGTCGCCAGATCGTGACAGGGAACCCCGGCGTTGCCGGTGCTTTCGCCGTGACGGATGAAAATGGCCCTCATGGCTTCAATTCAGCCGCAAGGCGCGGTCGTGATCCTGACCGGGGCCGATTATGCGATGCACGAACACGCGATCGGGCTGCACCGAATAGAGGATGCCATAGCCGTTGTAGGACCGGCGACGGATGCCATGCCGTTCATAGCGCGGGATCAGCGGGAAAGCATGAGGCATCGCCCCTATCCGGGCCGCCGCATCGCGCAATTCTTCGATGAACGTCACCGCCCGCGCCGGGTTGTCCGGCTCGATCCACTTTTTGATTCCTTGCAGATCACGGAGAGCCTGCGTCGATAGCCGCACCTGCATCAGTGCTGCTTGCGATCGGCGGTCGCTTGAATATCGGCAATGATTTCGGCGCAAACCTCATGAAGATCATGGCCGCCACCGGCTTCCATTTCCTTCAGGCTTTCCTCAATCGAGGCGTCGAGTTCCTTCAACCACTGTTCTTCGTCCACGACAACGCTCTGATCGCGGCGGATCAGGTCGCGCACATAGTCGCTGACGCTGGCATATTGGCCGCTGTCGATACGGCTCTGCACATAGTCCCGCATCGGATCGGGCAGGGATACATTCATGGTCGCCATCGGCTGATACCTCCTACGGCCTATATGGCAAAAATTGCCATTGGGCTCAAGCCCCAGCCTGATAGCCCCTCCCCTTCCCCGTATTTCGGGGTTTCGTTGACGCCGCCCGGTCGAAGCCCTATGGCTACATGCAAACATGCGGTCATGTAAGGACGTTCACATGCCAACAATCGCCATTATCAGCCAGAAGGGCGGCGCGGGGAAAACTACCCTCGCCCTGCACCTGGCCGCCGCCGCCGAGGATTCCGGGCATACCGCGCTGGTGATCGACCTGGACCCGCAGGCGACGGCGAGCCAGTGGGCGGCTTGGCGGCAGGACGCGCCCCCGGTGGTGATCGACAGCGCGCCCCCTCGCCTCGCTGCCAAGATCGAGCAGGCGACGGCGCAGGGCGCGCAGTTCATCGTGATCGACACCCCGCCCCATGCCGACAGCGCGGCGAGCGCCGCCGTCGAGGCGGCCGACCTGGTGTTGATCCCTTGTCGGCCGAGCGCGTTCGACCTGGCCGCGATCAAGACGACCGCCAGCCTTGTGAAGATGCGCGGCAAGTCCGCTTTCGTAATCTTCACGGCGGGCAGTCCGACCGCGCCGCGCATGTATGAGGAAGCGGCGCAGCTCGTGCAGGATTACGGACTGGACGCCTGCCCCCACCACATCGCGGACCGCGCCGCCTTCCGCCACGCGGCGGCCGAGGGCAAGACGGCGATGGAGGTAGAGCCGAACGGTAAGGCGGCCGACGAGGTGCACGAGCTTTACAAGTGGATATGCGGGCATGTAAACATGCAAGCATCTAGGAAGCGGAGGGCCAGCGCATGAGCAGCCGGAAAGGATCATTGCTTGCATTGCGGGATCGCGATCCCGCGCTGTCGCCGGTGGCGGCCGAGCCAGAGGGCAGGGGGAGCGCTCCAATCGCCGCCAGCACGGGCAGCGGTTCGAGCAGCAGCACGGTTGCGCCGAGCCGTCAGGGCAAGAAGGCCATGACGGGCTATTTCAGCCCGGAAATGTCCTTCGCCATGCACATGACCGCGCGCAAGCATGGGATGAGCTTGCAAGACGCGATGGCCGAAGCGTTCAACGATTGGCTCCGCAAGATGGGGGAAAGCCCTGTAGGCAAGTAGGCATGTTCACATGCAAACATTGAAATCGCGCTACGGCTTTTAGCGAAACCTGCTGCCGATCTACGGCGGGAGACAACTGGCCTGGTATATCGGTATCGGACTTGTCGGCGGCGGGATCGCTATGGCCTCTGGCGTCGATCATCTTTCGTTCGTCGCGATCGGCGGCATGGCGGGCATGTGGATCACCGGATACCGATACCGGCCCGCCGTCATCACGATTTCGCCGGAGGAAAGCGTCCTGCTGGAAAATGCCCTGTAAACGGAAGGGCATTATGCGCGGCCCATCGACGGGGGCCGTTTTGCGCCAATGCCTACGATGAAGCGGATCAGCAATTTCATCACTGCCAAGCGATCGAGTCTATAAAATCCCGGACTACAGCTAAATGGCCCAGTCGGCCCGAAGCTGCGATTTTGGCCATGTTGAAGAACAAAGATTGAACATGGCGATCTACCAGGCTCGCTCTTGTCCTCCAATCTCGTAAACATCGGTCTCGATCGAGCACCTGTAGCT
>JAQVEQ010000313.1 GCA_028697875.1 Novosphingobium sp.
CTCGGTCCTTCGATCGGCCTCCGGCGCCGCGAACGGCGCCGCCGTCTGACTGGCGTCGTCAGATCAGGTTCAGAACGCTGGGATGCCCCATCGTCATCGCCCCGTAATTCCGGGCGTAGCCGTTGAAATTGAATGCCATGTGCGTGATCGCGCTCTGGATATCGCGGAACGCGCGTTGCACGCTGTCACCATCGAAAATCGTGTGCGCGCCGCTATTTGCATAGATCCGCTGGGCCACCTCGGCGCAGGAATGAACGGACTTGGCCGCCTCCCAGAAGTGCCTGGACTTGTCGATCAGCGGCTGCTCGTAGTTTCCGGCGACGGCATCATATGCCTCGCCCAGGTTGGCGTGACTGAGCGCGCGGGCGCTGCGGATCACATAGTCGGATTCCGCAATGTAGCGATGAGTGTCGGGATTATCGGCGAACCTGGAGCGGTCCATCGTGGCGATGCGCGTGGCGCTGCGCTCGATGAACTGGTCGAGCATGCCGCGCGCCATGCCGTGCACCGCAGCAGCCAATGCCTCGACGAAGACGAGACCGAAGGGAAGCTTGTAGACCGCGCTTGAACCGGACGGCGGCGGCGGAGCCGCGCCGAAGATCGGATGGTGCAAGTGCTCGGGCACGAACACGTCCTTGAGCACGATCGAGCGCGAACCAGTGCCGCGCAACCCCATCGTATGCCAGTCATCGACAATTTCGTACTGCGCACGCGGCACGAAGAAGCTGCAATGGGTAGGCACCTCGCCCGGGCCGCGCGGCGGGCGGATGCCTCCCAGGATGGCCCATTGCGCATGATCGCAGCCGCTGGAGAACGGCCAGCGCCCATTGAGAATGAACCCGCCGTCCGCAGGCCTGACGTCACCGGTGGGCGCATAGGCGGATGACAACAGCAGGCCGGGATCGCCCCCCCAAATCTCTGCGACCGCATCGTCGGCGAGCAGCTTCACTTCCCACTGATGCAACCCCAGAACCGCAAGGACCCATCCGCTCGATCCGCAAGCCGATGCCACCTCGCAGATCACGTCGGTCAGCACTTCCGGCCGCATTTCGTAACCGCCGTAGGCTTTCGGTTGAAGAATCCGGAAAAATCCCGCGTCGCGAAAATCGGCGATCGTGTCCTGCGCGACCAGACGCCCGGCTTCCACTTGCGCCGCTCTTTCCCTGAGCGCCGGCTTCAAGGCGCGCGCCCGCTCGATCAACGCGTCAGGACCAGGAATTGCACCCATCGTTCACTCTCACCGTTGTTGGCAAGGAGCCGAGTCCGGCCGTGACGCGCCGCCCGCATCGGCTGCGGGCGGGCGCCGCAAAGCGCCAGAAACAGACATCCCTCTCGTTTGATTGCTTCATGAAACATTCTAGCATACAAGTAAAGCTAGGCAGTTCGGGAGTTTTTCAAGGTGATGAGATAAAAAGATTTTTTGTCATGACCCCGGAAGGAATCCACGAAGAAGGCGTCAAACGCCGTGCGCACAAGCGCCAAGAACGCAAAGGAAAGGCCAACAGGGATGAGGACCGATTCGGATTTTGAAAGCGCGCCGGCCGGCCCGGTGGAATGGGACGCGCACCACGATGTCATCGTCGTCGGCTCGGGCGCGGCGGGAATGACTGCCGCGCTTGTCGCAGCCGACTTGGGGCTACGCCCGGTGATACTGGAGAGCTGCGCGCTTCTGGGCGGAACGACCGCGGTATCAGGCGGTGCCGTGTGGATTCCGGCAAACCATCACATGGCAGATCTGGGCTATGCCGATAGCCTTTCCGAAGCCGCGCAATACCTGAAGGAAACGCTTGCGCCGGAATACGATGACGGCATGGTCCGCGCCTATCTCGAAACCGGGCCCGGTCTCATCCGCTACCTGGAGGCCAATTCGCGCCTGGCTTTCCGGGCAGGCCCACTGCCGGACTACTATTCCGACCTTCCCGGCGGCAAGGACCGCTACCGCGCGCTGGATCCCCTACCCCTGGCCGCCCGGGATCTGGGCGACGACATCGCGCTGCTGCGCCCGCCGCACCCGCAGACTGTCATCTTTGGTGCGACATTCACCACCGGTGAAGTCGCGACGATCCTGCGCAAGGAAAAGGGCTGGATCAGCCTGACCACAAAACGCATGGCCCGCCATTACCTCGACATTCCCTGGCTCCTGAAACGAGGCACCTCGCCGCGCCTGACGCTGGGCAATGCCCTGATCGGCAGACTCCTGCTCAGCCTGCGCGACCGGAATATCCCGATCATCACCGAAGCCCGCCTCGAAAGCCTTGTCAGGACGGACGACCACATCGAAGGCATCCTCGCCCACCACGCAGGCAAAGAGGTGCGCCTGCGCGCCAAGCACGGCGTGATCCTCTGCGCGGGCGGGTTCGGCGCGAATGGCGCGATGCGCGCACACTATCTGACGCGTGCACCCCAAGTCGATCGCGGTGTCGCGCCTTCCGACATCAACACGGGTGAAGCCATCGCCAGCGGCATCGCAGCGGGTGCAGCGACGCGTCTGATGGACGAAGCCTGGTGGATACCCGTTTACCGGCTCGAAGATTCAGCCATCACCTGCGGCATGTTCTTCGACCGGGCTTTCCCCGGCTGCATGATCGTGAACCGCAAGGGCGCCCGCTTCATGAACGACGCCGCGAACTACGACGAGACCGGGCGGACCATGGCAAACACCGCCTCCCCTGAAGAGCCCTGCTACTACATCTTCGACGAGCACTACCGGCGAAACTACCTCGCCGGACCGATGCTGCCGATGCCTCGCATTTTCGACGGTCTGCTGCCCCAAGAGGTG
>JAQVEQ010000314.1 GCA_028697875.1 Novosphingobium sp.
CTCAGGGTGTCGAGATCGACCGTGTCGCGCATCAGGGGGGCGCTGCGCAGCTTGCCGTCGATGCCATAGGTCCACTTATGGTAGGGGCACGAGAAGGCTCGGCAATTGTGCTTTTCGTGGTTCTTGCCGGAGGCGACAGGAAAGCCGCGATGGCGGCAGACCGCCGAGAGCACCTTGATCGTGCCATCGTCCTGGCGGATCGCGACCAGTGGCTCGTCGAAGATCGACAGGGTGAAATAGTCGCCCGGCTCGGGGATCTGATTCTGGTGGCCGATGCACAGCCACTCCTTGCCGAATATGGCTTCTTTCTCGAGTTCATAGAACTCGGCCGAAGTGTAGCAGGTGGGCGGCATGGTGCGCGCCTCGCGGTAATCGCGGGTCGACAGTTCGATCGATCCGATCAGCTTTTCCATTTCGGCGGAGACACCCGACATGCCCGTCATTCCTTTGTTCGCAGCCACGAGCGGCGCTGTGGGCCCGAGGATCCGGAGGGGGGATGGATGGCCCGGCAGCGATTTTATGCAAAGCAAAATACATACCAGTATCCAAAATGTTATAAAATAAGCCGTAGTGGCTTCAGGCCGGCGCGAGTTGCCCAATTCTTGGGCGTCCATTGGCTCTAAACTGGGCGATGCCGATCAAACGGAGGCAGGGGCGCTTCCAACGGCGAGGCTGGAAGGCGATATCGTTCGGCAGTGCGGAAGGCGTCCGCCGGTCGTTTTCCTGGAGGATTGAGCACCACGATCCGTGCCGTGGTCGACCGGTCGACGAGTACGGCTTGCCTGTCAGGCTGATGATGAGCCTGACAGGCATCCGATAAAGCGGCAGCGGCAACCATGGTCGGAGAACTGGCCGTCACCAGTATCGTCGTCGGGGACCGCGGTTGCGATGCCCTGGCTCCGATCGATCAGATCGCGACCGAGCCACTCCCCCGGGCGGTGATGGACGAGGTCAATCCCGGCCGGCGCATGATCTCGGACAGCCAGGGGGAGCTTTTCTACACGCGCCCGTCGCCCGACGGAACGCGCATCCTGTTCGGGACCCGGCCGAGCGTGCTGTCGATCGGCGAAAGCAAGGCCGCCGTGCGCATGGCGACGCGGCTCCAGTCGGTATGGCCCCAGCTCGCCCCGTTCGGGATCATGCATTCCTGGCGCGGCAAGGTCGCGATGACCTTCGACCGGATCGCGCATATGGGCCGGCGGGGACGGCATCCACTACGCGGTCGGCTGTAATGGCAATGGTGTCGCGCTCATGACCTATCTCGGGCATCAGACCGCGCTGAAACTGCTGGGTCTGCAGGGCCGGCCCTGCGCTTTCGACACGGATGTCTTTCCCGCCGGCGCGGCATATGCCGGAGGAGAGCCGTGGTTCCTGCCCTTCGTCAGCGTCGGATACCGGCTCAGGGATGCGCTCGACCGCTTGCGCTCCTGACCTTTTCCTTGCTCTTCAACAATCGTCAGGCATGCCATGACCTCATCCTCGACAATTCCCCGGTTTCCCGATCTCGTCGGCAAAAGTGTCCTGGTGACGGGTGCCAGTACGGGGATCGGCGCGGCCGCCGCCATCGCCTTCGGCAAGAACGGCATGCGGGTGGCCGTCCACTACAATGCAAGCCGCGACAAGGCGGCGGCCGTCGCCGGTGAGATCGAACGGGTCGGTGGCAAGGCGTTCCTGGTCGGGGGCGATGTGACGAAACCGGGCCAGCCGGACCATATCTTCGCCGAGGCGGCGGGCGCGCTCCAAGGGATCGACGTGCTGGTCAATAATGCGGGCGGTCTGGTCGGTCGCGTTCCCGTGACCGACTACGATGAAGCGTTTCTCGACGCCATGCTCGACCTGAACCTGCGACCGGTCGTCCATTTCACCCGGCTGGCGGCAAACCACATGATCGCGCGTGACGCGCGTGGCACGATCATCAACGTGACGTCGATCGCGGCGCGCAGTGGCGGGGGCGCCGGAACGACCCTCTATTCCGCGGCGAAGGGCTTTGTCTCGACCGCCACGCGCGGATGGGCGAAGGAATTGGCGCCCCATGGCATTCGCGTCAACGCGGTCTCCCCGGGTGTCATTGCGACCCCGCTCCACGAGCGCCATTCAACCGAAGAGCAACTCGCCCGCATGCTGGCCACCATCCCGCTCGGACGGCTCGGCACGCCCGAGGATTGCGCGACAACCTTCCTGTATCTGGCTTCGGCGCAGGCGAGTGGCTATCTGACCGGTCAGGTCATCGAGATCAATGGCGGCCAGATGATGCCTTAGGGGACAGGACGGCAGGACAGCGGATCGATCGGACTTGCGCCGCGGCGGCGGCATTCGCCGGGCAGAGGGTGGGGGGACGAGATCGGACGTTGTCCGCGACCAAATGCGCAAGCAAGCGCACGCGTCCAAACGTCATGTCCGCGCGACCCGAGTGTCCTGTCATGCGAGCCAGGGGGGGGATTCAAAGGCGGAGTCTGCGAAGGGGGCAGGGGCAATCAGCGCAGGCGGCTTCTCGGCGTCCCGCAGTTGGTAGAACAGGTGGGGCAGCCCAAGAGACGGATCATGGGTGGCGTCCGGATAGGGGACCGCCGCCTGCCAGCGCGGGTGATAGCGGATGGTGCCGGAGACACTGCGGTACGGCAGGTCGAGCAGGACACTGGCGATCCGACGGTTCTGCGCGGCCCCGCCCGGCCCCGCCGTGCCGCCGGCGACGGCGGCGGCGATTGCGTAGCGGTGCAGGGAATTATAGGTCTGGCAGCCGATTTCGGGGGTCGCGTCCGGGCCGAAACGGGCCTTGTA
>JAQVEQ010000315.1 GCA_028697875.1 Novosphingobium sp.
CTTGCCGTGCAGTTTCATCGAGCTCGGCATGGTCAGCGTCCAGTCGACGAAATCGTGCGACAGGAAGGGGACGCGGATTTCCAGCGAATGGGCCATGCTGCCCCGGTCGGAGCGCAGCAGCAGCGAGCCGGGCATGTGGACGGCGATGTCGGCCAGCATGAACTGTTCCAGCGGGTTGAGTCCCTTGCGCCCGATGGCGCCGAAATATTCCTGCTCCAGCCGCTTGAAGCGGCCCGGCCCGTCCTGCCGCGCGAGGAAGCCGGGTTCGTAGAGCCGCGCGCGGACGTCGGGGGTGGAAATCTGGGTCGCCTGGAAGAACCGCTGGAAACCGTTTTCCAGGCCGGCGGCGGTGCGAAACCGGCGTGCGTTCTGCTTCAGGTAGTTGAACCGGGTGGACGAATCGAACGGCAGGGCGTCGATCAGGTCGGCCAGCGGGCTCATCGCCTTGAGCAGCGGCTTGAGGCGCGCGGCCTGCAGCGCCGTGCGCTGCCGCTTGTACCCGGCGAAGATCTCGTCCGCGCCCTCCCCCGCCAGCACGACCTTGACGTGCTGGGCCGCCAGCCTCGACACGTGCCAGATCGGAACCGCCGCGGTCGCGGCGCAGGGTTCGTCGAACGCGGCCTGCACGGCCGGCAGGAGATCGCCCGCCGCCACCGGTTCGAGCGGCAGGACGATATGTTCGCAGCCCAGATGGGAGGCGATCCGCCCGGCGGCCTCGGTCTCGTCGATCGAGGTTCCGGGAAAGCCGACGGTGAAAGCCTTGACCGGGTGGTCGGTGAAGCGCGTCATCGCGGCGACGATGGCGCTGGAATCGACCCCGCCGGACAGGAACGCGCCCACCGGCACGTCGGACAGCATATGCTTGCGCACCGTGCCTTCCAGCCGCGCCCGCGTTTCCTCGATCCATTCGTCGTGCGACAGGTCGTGGCGGACGTGGAAGCGCGGGGCCCAGAATTCGCGGATCGACGCCTCGCCGTCGGGACCGATCCGCAGCATGTGGCCCGGCTCCAGGCTGCGCACCTGGCGGAAGATCGAACGCGGCCGCTGGACGTGGCCGAACATGAAGAAATCGTGCGCCGCCCGTTCGTCGATGTCGAAGTCGTGCCCCGGCAGCACGCGCAGCGAACGGATTTCGGACGCGAAGGCCAGGCCTCCGTCCTGCTCCGTGATGTAGAGCGGTTTGATGCCGAGCGGGTCGCGGGCCAGTGTCAGCGTGCGTGTGGCCCGGTCCCAGATGGCGGCGGCATACATCCCCTGCAGGCGCAGCCAGGCATCGTCGCCCCAGCACACGAAGCTGGCCAGAAGGGTTTCGGTGTCGCTGTGCGTATGGAAGGCGTAGCCGAGGGCTTCCAGTTCCCGCCGCAGTTCCGGGTGGTTGTAGATTTCCCCATTGAAAACAATGGTATAGCGTCCATCGGGGGAAGAGATCGGCTGGTGGCCGCCGGCAATGTCGATAATGCTCAGCCGGCGCATGCCGAAGCCGAAATCGCCGTCGGTCAGATAGCCGCAATCGTCTGGCCCGCGATGGATGATCCGGTCGCACTGGCGCACCAGAATGTCATGGGCGACTTCGCGATTTGCCCGCCGGTACCATCCCGCTATCCCACACATACGAAACGCCTTTATGCGCAGCCGTGCAATTCTGCCAGTGCCTTGTGCATGACGGGTGTGCCGGTTTGCGGCGAAGCGGGGGGCGAAGAGTCAAAAAAATGTAGCAATTCGCGGCCGCAGCATCGATATAGCCCCCCTATGGAAGGATCGATCTACCAGTTTGAAGGCCTGCCGCGCGCCATGGACGCGGATGCCGGCGTGCGCGATTCCATTGCGCGCGCGCGATTGGTCCGCCCGGGTCTGCGCGACAAGCCCTTGGTGGGGGTGATCCGCAATCCGCGCAGCCATCGCAACAAGGGCCATATGCCCGAGCTCGAAGGGCAGCATAACGTCGTTACCGCTAGCCCGCCGACCCGTGGCGAACTGGTGCGCGTGCTGGCCGGCTTTGCCGAACGCGGGATCGACCTGCTGGCCGTCGACGGCGGCGACGGGACGGTGCGCGACGTGCTGACCTGCGGCGCCGCGATCTTCGGGGACCGCTGGCCGCAGATGATCGTGCTGCCCAAGGGCAAGACCAATGCGCTGGCGGTCGATCTTGGCCTGCCGGCAGACTGGACGCTGCCCGAAGCGCTGGCCGCGACGCGCAACGGCCGCATTGTCGAACGGCAGCCGGTTGCGATCGGGCAGGCCGACGGGCAGGGCGCGCAAGTCTACGGTTTCGTTTTCGGCGCGGGCATTTTTACCACTGCGACCCAGGCGGGGCAGACTGCCCACCGTTACGGCGCGTTCAACAGCGTTGCGGTCGGCGTTACGGCCGCCGCCGGGGTGTTGCAGGCCCTGTTCGGGGTCGGGGCGAGCCCGTGGCGCAAGACCACCGGGATGCGCATTTTCACCGGCGGGAGCGGGCGCGAAGTCCCGCATTCCGGCTATGGCGACGCGGAACGCCGCTATGCCATGGCCTTTTCCACGCTCCAGCGCTTTCCCGCCGGACTGAACCCGTTCGGGCGTTTCCGGCCGGGCCTGCGTTTCGTCGTCCTCGACGCGCCGTTGCGCCGTGTCGTCGCCCTGGTGCCGGGCCTGCTGACCGGCTGGGACCGGCCCGGCTTCGCCCGGCTGGGAGTGCATCGCGGCGCGACCGACGAAGCGCTGGTGGAACTGGACGACAGCTTCATCCTCGATGGCGAGGCTTTTCCCGGCGGGCGCTATCGCCTCGGCGTG
>JAQVEQ010000088.1 GCA_028697875.1 Novosphingobium sp.
TCGAAGGAAACAGCTGCAGGTTGACGAGGATATTGATGAACGCCTGCCCGCCGATCTGGGCGGTCAGCCCGGCGGCGGCAAGAATGGTGAACAGGTCTTCCTCGTCCACCAGCCGCACGATCACCCGGACAGTGAAGGCGAGATAGAGCACCACCACCAGCGCGCAGGCGAGCAGGCCGAACTCTTCCCCGATGACCGAGAAGATATAGTCGGTGTGGGCTTCGGGCAGGGACATCTTGCGCACGCCCAGCCACATGCCCGCCCCGGTCCAGCCGCCCGCCAGCAGGGTACGGCTGGCAAGGTCGACCTGGTCGAACGCGGTGCCGCCGCCGAGGAAGGCGTCGATGCGGTGACGGGCATTGTCATAGAGGAAATAGGTCGCGGTCATGGCCACGACGCCTGCCCCCACCAGCCATCCCATGCGCTTGACCGGGATGCCGGACAGCAGCACCAGCACGAACCATACGCCGGCGAAGAGGATGGTCGAGCCGAAGTCCGGCTGCGCCATCAGCAGGGCGCCGACCAGCGCCATGAGCGCGGCGCTGATCCCGATCACCGGCAGGTGCGGATCGCGCACCCGCCAGGACAGGATCCAGGCAAGGCCGATGGCGAATGCCGGCTTGAGAAATTCGGAAGGCTGGATCGTCAGGCCGAACCGCAGCCAGCGTTTCGCACCGTTCACTTCGTAACCGATCACCGGCACCAGCGCGAGCGCCACAAGCATGGCCGCCCCCAGCAGGATACCGGAGCGGCGGGCCGTTTCGCGCGGGAGCATGGAAGCGCCGATCATCACGGCAAAGCCCAGCGCCTGCCAGCGCAAGTGCAGCCAGAAGAAATGGAGATCGGGCAAGCGGACCGAGGAAGTCGAAAGGCGATGCGCGCTCGCCGGGGAAGCGACGGCGACCGCCAGCGTCCCGAAACCCATCAGCAGGACCACTATCAGCAGCAGGGTCCGGTCGATCTCGCGCCACCAGATCCGCAGCTCGGTCCGCCGGTCGCGATGCAACGCCCCCCGCTTCGCGATCCGTTCGCCCGGTCCCGGAATATAGGGGCGGCTGCCGACGCTCATTCCGCCGTCTTCCCCTGTCCGCATCCGTTCATCGCCGCGCAGTGTTCTTCCAGCCCGCCTTCGGTGACGGCGGACACGACCTGGCGGAAGGCATCGCCGCGCGCCTCGTAGTCGCGGAACTGGTCGAAGCTGGCGCAGGCGGGCGAAAACAACACCACGTCGCCGGGCCGGGCCGCGGCGATGGCGCGGCCGACGGCTTCGCACAGCATCTCGCAGCGTTCCACCGGCATCACGGGTTCGAGAATGGAGGCAAAGAGCGGCCCGGCCTCGCCGATGGTATAGGCGCAGGCGACATTGCCGAAATAGGCCGCGCATTCGCCCAGGTCCTCGCCCTTGGGCAGCCCGCCGCAGATCCAGTGGACGCGCCGGTCCGGAGCGGGCGGGAAAGCCGCCAGCGCGGGCGCGGTCGATGCCGGGTTGGTCGCCTTGCTGTCGTTGACGAACAGCACGCCGTCGACTTCGGCGATCCGCTCCATCCGGTGGGGCAGCCCGCGAAAACTGGCCAGCGCGGCGCGCCATTGCGGCTCGCTCACGCCCAGGGCCCCGGCCATGGCGACGGCGATCGCGGCATTCTGGAGGTTGTGCGGCCCCTGCAGCGAAGGCCAGTCCGCCTGCAGCGGGGCAAGCGCGGCCAGGTCTGCGCGGATCGCCGTGCCTTGCGGGCGGCGGGCCCGCTCCGCCTCGTAGATCGCGCAAGTCGGCTCGTCCCCGCAGCCGAAAGCCGCGACGTGATCGGGCGACTGCATCGCGAACAGCCGCGCCTTGGAAGCGGCATAGGCCGCGAACCCGTCGTAACGGTCGAGATGGTCCGGGGTCACGTTGGTCAGCGCCGCCGCGTCGCAATCGAGCGAATAGGTGAGGTCGATCTGGTAGCTCGACAGTTCGAGCACGTAGACCCCGCCTTCCGGCAGCGGCTCCTGCCCCAGGATCGGCAGGCCGATATTGCCGCCCATCCGCACCGGGATGCCCGCGCTTTCGAAGATATGGTGGACCAGCGCGGTCGTGGTCGACTTGCCGTTGGTGCCGGTGATGCCGACGACCTTGTGCGGCGGCAGACCGGCGCGCGCTTGCGCGAACAGTTCGATATCGCCGATCAGCGGCACGCCCGCCGCGCGCGCCTTTTCCGCGACCGGGTGGGTGTTGAGCGGCACGCCCGGCGAAACCACGATGCCATCGAAACCGGCAAGGTCGATCGCCAGCGGATCGGCCAGGTCCGCCCTGCCCGCCAGCCTGGCGCGCGGCTCCTCCTGCCGGTCCCACGCAACGACTTGCGCACCGCTGGCCAGCAACGTCTCGGCCGCCGTCATCCCCGACCTTGCGAGGCCCAGGACGGCATAGCGCTTGCCGGCGAAGACGGGGGAGGTAATCACCTGAGTTTCAATGTGGCGAGGCCCAGCAGCGCAAGCACGATCGAGACGATCCAGAAACGAATGACGACCGTCGATTCCGCCCAGCCGAGCTGTTCGAAATGGTGGTGGATCGGGGCCATGCGGAACACCCGCTTGCCCGTCCGCTTGAAGAAGAACACCTGGATGATGACCGAGGCCGCTTCCAGCACGAACAGGCCGCCGACGATCGCCAGGACGATCTCGTGATGGCTGGCGACCGCGATCGCGCCCAGCGCCCCGCCCAGCGCGAGGCTGCCGGTATCACCCATGAACACGGCGGCCGGCGGCGCGTTGAACCAGAGGAAGGCGAGGCCCGCGCCCATGATCGCGGCGCAGAAAATCGCCAGTTCGCCCGCGCCCGGCACGTGCGGGATGCCGAGGTAGTGCGAATAGTCGACGCGCCCGACGAGATAGGCAATCAGCGCGAAGGTGCCCGCCGCGATCACCACCGGCATGGTGGCAAGCCCGTCCAGCCCGTCGGTCAGGTTCACCGCGTTACCCGCGCCCACGATCACGAAAGCGGCGAAAACGTAGTAGAACGGCCCCAGCGGGATCGCCAGGCCGGAGAAGAACGGGACGTAGAGGTTGGTGTTGATCTGGCTTACGATGATCCACGCGGCAATGCCCGCCACGACGAATTCGGCCAGCAGCCGCACCCTGCCCGAAACCCCCTTGTGGTGCGATTTGCGGACCTTGTCGTAATCGTCGAGGAAACCGATCAGGCCGAAGCCGACCGTCACTGCCATGCAGGCCCAGATGAAGGGATTGGTCAGGTCCATCCACAGGAGCATGGCCAGGAGCAGCGAGATCAGGATCATCAGCCCGCCCATGGTGGGCGTGCCGCGCTTGGCCAGGTGGGTCTTCGGCCCATCCTCGCGGATCGGCTGGCCCTTGCCCTGGCGGACGCGCAGCATGCTGATGAAACGCGGGCCGATCACCAGGCCGATCACCAGTGCCGTGATCAGCGTCGCGCCCGCGCGGAAGGTCAGGTACCGCACAAGGTTGGCCGGCCCTTCGAACTCAAGCCATTGCGCGATCAGATAGAGCATCAGCCCTCCTTGCCGGAAAAATGCGCGACGAGCCTGGCAAGCCCGACCGAGTTGGACCCTTTGACGAGTATCGCATCGCCATCGTCCAGCCCGTAGGCCGAAAGCGCGGCAATCGCCTCGTCTGTATCCGCGCAATGGGCGAACGCGATGGCCTTGCCAAGCTTGCCGTTCGTGCCTTTCCCCAGTTCGCGCGCGAGGGCTTCCATTTCCGGTCCGACCAGCAGGGCATATTCCACGCCCGAGGCCGCCAGCGGTTCCGCCAGGGCCGCGTGGAACCCGGCAGTGAAATCGCCCAGCTCCTTCATCGCGCCAAGCACGGCGATCCGCCGCCGCGCCGGGGTCTGGCCCAGTTGCGCCAGCGTCGCCCGCATCGAAGCCGGATTGGCATTGTAGCTTTCGTCGATCAGCAGCGCCTTGCGGCCATAGCTGAGCAGGATCTCGTGCCGCGCGCCGCGTCCGGCAAGCCCGGCCATTTCGGCCAGCGAAAGCCCCGCCGCGCCGAGATCGCCCCCGGCCGCGCGCACCGCCGCCATCACTGCCAGCGAATTGGCGATCCAGTGCTCGCCCGCCGCCGCCACGGTGTAGCAGATGCGCACGTCGCCCATGTCGGCGGTGACCAGCGAACCGCCGCTGCTGGCCGTCACGCTGTCGAGCAGGCGGACATCGGCATAGGCGGCCTTGCCGAAGGAAACGACCCTGGCCCCTGCCGCCAGCGCGGCGTCGCGCAGCCGTTCGAAATGCGGGCTGTCGGCGGGAATCACCGCGGTGCCGCCCCGTTCCAGCCCTTCGAAGATTTCCGCCTTGGCATCGGCAATCGCCTCTTCGCTGCCGAGCATCTCGATATGGGCCGGGGCAATGGTGGTGATGACCGCGACATGGGGGCGGACCTGCCGGGTCAGGCCACTGATTTCGCCCGCGTGGTTCATGCCCATCTCGAAAATGCCGAACTGCGCGCGCGCAGGCATGCGCGACAGGCTGAGCGGCACGCCGACGTGGTTGTTGTAGCTCTTGACCGAACGGTGCGCCGCGCCCCGGCTCGACCGGTCGAGCGCAGCAAAGATCGCTTCCTTGACGCCGGTCTTGCCGACCGATCCGGTGACGCCGACAATCTTCGCGCCGGCCCGCTCGCGCGCGGCCCGGGCCAGGGCTTCGAGCGCCCGGGTCGTATCCTCGACCAGCACGTGCGGCCGGTCGATCGGCCGGTCGACCACGGCCGCCATCGCGCCGTTGGCGAAAGCGGCATCGAGATAGCGGTGCCCGTCGGTCGTCTCCCCTTTCAGGGCGAAGAACAGGTCGCCTTCGCGCACGTCGCGGGAATCGATCTCCACGCCCGAGCAAAGGAAATCCCCGCTGGCCGTACCGCCAGTCGCCTCGGCAATCGCCGCGGAATCCCACAGGGCAAGCGGGAGGATGTCCTCGTCCAGTTCGGGCCAGGCCAGCATTGCGGGGTGGGCATTCATCACTTGTCTCCCATGGGAACGCCTGCGCACTCCCTTGCCACTTTGACGTCATCGAACGGCAGAACGCGCGTCTCGTTCCCGCGTCCCACGATTTGTCCCTGTTCGTGCCCCTTGCCGGCGACAAGGACGATGTCGCCCTCCCCTGCCTCGGCAATGGCGGCGGCGATCGCCTCGCGCCGGCCGGGCACTTCGCGCGCACCCGGCGCGCCTTCCAGCACCATGGCCCGGATCGCGGCCGGATCTTCGCCGCGCGGATTGTCGTCGGTCACGATGGCGAGGTCCGATCCCTGCGCCGCCGCGGCCCCCATCGGCGCCCGCTTGCCCGCGTCGCGGTCCCCGCCCGCGCCGAACACGGTAATCAGCCGCCCGCGCGTGTGCGGACGCAGCGCCGCAATGGCCGCTTCCAGCGCATCCGGCGTGTGGGCGTAATCGACATAGACCGGCGCACCGGCGGCCGTGATCGCGGCGCGTTCCAGCCGCCCGCGCACGGGTTGCAGGCGGGCGAGCGCGTCGAAGGTACGGGCCGCATCGCCGCCCGTCGCCAGGACGATGCCCGCCGCAACCAGCGTATTGGCCGCCTGGTAGGCACCGATCAGCGGCAGCGTGACAACCACCCGCTCCCCCCCGTAGGCGAGTTCGAGCCGCTGGCCGAGATGGCCCGGCTCGCGAGCGAGCAGGCCGATCCCATCGGCCTGCCCGCCCACGGTGAACACGCGCAACCCCCTCCGGCGCGCATGCTCACAAGCCTGTTTCGCCCAGTCGTCGCCCAGGGCGACGACGGCAGTGCCGTCTTCGGCCACCACTTCGTCGAACAACCGCATCTTGGCCGCGAAGTAGGCCTCCATGGTCCCGTGATAGTCGAGATGGTCGCGGCTGAGATTGGTGAAGGCCCCCGCGGCGACGCGCGGCCCTTCGTTCCGGAATTGCGCGAGGCCATGGCTGGAAGCCTCGTAAGCGACGTGGCTCACCCCTTCGCGCGCCAGCCCGCTCAGGTTCGACAGGAAAGTGACGATGTCGGGCGTGGTCAGGCCGGTGGAAACCGAACCGTCGGGCGTGGTGACGCCCAGCGTCCCGATCGACGCGGCGCGGAAACCCGCCATCCGCCAGAGCTGGCGGGTCATCTCGACCGTCGAGGTCTTGCCGTTGGTGCCGGTGACGGCCACGATCGTTTCGGGAAAGGGCGCGAAGAACGGCGCGGCCAGCCGGGCGAAGGCGCGGCGCGGCTCCGCATCGGCGATATGGGCGGCCCCTTCGACCCCGGCCTCCGGCCGGGCGACGACGGCAATGGCCCCGGCGGCGATGGCGGCGGGGATGAAATCCTCGCCATTGACCCGCGCCCCCTGGAAAGCGCCGAAGACGGTCCCCGGCGCGACCTTGCGGTGATCGATGGCGAAGCCGGTGACCGTCTCGTCACCGTTCTGCGGGATGGCGAACCCGCACGACACAGCGAGTTCCCCCAGCTTCATTCCCCGTCCCCTTCGACGAGCGGCTTGAGGTCGGTCAGGTCGATGTCCCGCGTCTCGTCCGGCATGACCCCCAGCAGCGGCCCCACCCGGGGCACGACCTTGCCGACGATCGGCGCCGCGTTCCACGCCGCCGTGCGCTGGTAGGAACTGGCCGCCGTGCCCTGCGGTTCGTCGAGCATGGCGATAATCACGTAACGCGGGCGGTCCATCGGGAAAGCGGCGGCGAAAGTCGAAATCAGCGAGTGGTGGCGATAGCCGTGAGCGCCCGGCTTTTCCGCCGAACCGGTCTTGCCGCCGACGCGGAAGCCCGGCGCGTTCGCCTTGCGCCCGGTGCCGTAGACCGCGATCATCCGCATCAGCTGGTTCATCCGGGCGCTGGTCGAAGCCTTGAACACCCGCCGCCCGCGCGCCGCATGGCCGGGCTGGACCTTGTACAGGGTGGCCGGACGCCAGATGCCGCCATTGACCATCGTCGCATAGGCCGAAGCGAGGTGCAGCGGAGTCACCGCGATGCCGTGGCCATAGCTGACCGTCATGGTCCGCAGGCGCGGCCAGTCGCCTTTCGGCCAGATCGGGAACCCGCGCGCGGGCAGCTCGATATAGGGCCGCTCGTTCATCCCGAGATCGGCCATGGTCCGCTTCAAGGCCTTGCCGCCCAGCTGGTCGGCGATCTGCGCGGTGACGATGTTGGACGAATGGATCAGTGTCTCGGGCACGTTAAGCGTATCGCCGATGGTGTGGCTGTCGCGAATCTTGAAACCGCCGATCTCCAGCGGGCGGTTCGCCTGATAGCGCTTCGACAGGTCGGTCACCACCCCGGCATCGATTGCCGCGGCGATCGTGAGCGGCTTGAAAGTCGAACCCAGTTCGTAGACCTGATTGGTCACCCGGTTGAACATGTTCTGCGCGCCCTGGGCGTCGATCCTGTTGGGATCGAAGGCCGGAAGCGAGGCCAGGGCCAGCACTTCGCCCGTATCGACGTCGAGGATGATCCCTGCCGCGCCCTTGGCGTCGACCGCCAGCATTCCCTTCTGCAATTCGTCTTCCAGCGCGCCCTGCACGCGCATGTCGATCGACAGGGCAGACGGTTCGCTGCGATGGGCGGGATCGCGCAGGCGCTTGTCCAGCACTTCTTCCATCCCGACCTTGCCGTGGCCGTCGGCCCCGACATAGCCGAGCACGTGGGCCGCCATCGACCCTTGCGGATAGAAACGCTCGGTCTCCTGCGGGATTTCCAGCGCGATCTCGCCGATGGCCTGCACGCGGTTGGCTTCCTCGGGCAGGAGACGGCGGCGCAGGTAGCCCGCGCGCCCGCTGGCCAGCCGCTTCGCCGTGGCCTGCACGTCCATGTCCGGGAAAATGCGCGCCAGCTCGCGGGCCACTTGCGCCGGGGACTTGACCAGCGGCGCGCCGCCGTCGTCCAGCGCGCCCGGATTGTACCACAGGGCGTAGGCGGGGAAGGCCCGGGCCAGCGGCACGCCGTTGCGGTCGGTGATCTCGCCGCGCGGCGGCAGCAGGGCCTCGCTCAGCGAGCGGCTTTGCGGCGCATCCTCGAACAGGCCGAGGATCCCGATGCGGACCAGCGCGGCAAGGGCGACGAGAAAGAAACCGGCCACCACCCACAGCACCCGCAGACGGGCGGTAAGCAGCGAGCGCTGGCGGACATTGGCGAGAGTGACACGGCCGGACGAAATCGCGGTGCTGACGCTCAGCGCCGTCATTCCCCCGCCTCCGCGCGGGCCGAAAGGACGATCCGCGCGGCGCCGCGAGTGAGCCTGCCGGACAGGGTCTCCCGGCTGGTCGGCGGCCGGTCGGCGCCTTCATGCATTTCGGCGGCGAAAGCCTTGCCGGTCAGCGGGGAAACCATCGCCGGGAAGGATTCACCGGTTTCCTCCGGCACATCGGCGTTGGCGACACGGATCGGTGCAGGCGCCCCTACCGCGCGCGGCGTGCCGAGACTGGCCAGCTGGCGTTCGTTCTCCAGGAACTGGTCCGCGCGCGGCGCGCGATAGCCGAATTCCACCGCGTTCCAGTTCGCGAGCTGCTGTTGGCTGGAGCGCGTTTCGAACTCGGTTTCGAGCAGCATCTTCTCGCGCTCGAGCGATACGATCCGCCGTTCGGCCAGCCGGACGTCGCTTTTCACCGAATTGACGCGGAAGGTCAGGCCGATGAACAGCGCAACGGCAACCGTGAGGACCACGGCCCAGCCGATCGAGCGCAGACGGGCGGAAGGAAGCATCAGGCGGCCTCCTTTCGCGCGGGCGCGCCGGTCCGCACCGCGGCACGCAAAGTGGCGGAGCGGGCGCGGGGATTGCGGGCCAGTTCTGCATCGGACGGGCGGATCGCCTTGCTGACCCTGGCGAAAACCGGTTCGGCGGGGTCGTTGGCCGCAGGCAGGTGGCGCGACCCGCGCGCTTCGGCACCCGAGGCTTCGCGCAGGAAGCGCTTGACGATCCGGTCTTCGAGGCTGTGGAAGCTGACCACCGCCAGCCGCCCGCCTTCGCCCAGCAAGCTTTCGGCAGCGTCGAGCGCGGTCTGCAGCTCGTCCAGCTCGGCATTCACATGGATGCGGATCGCCTGGAACGTGCGGGTGGCCGGGTCCTTCGGCGCGCCGGGATGGTAGCCCAGGGCCTTGCGCACCACGCGGGCCAGTTCGCCGGTAGTCGCCAGCGGACGGGCGGACACGATGGCGCGGGCGACGCGGCGGGACTGGCGTTCTTCACCGAATTGGAAAAGCACGTCCGCAATCGCGGCTTCGGACGCGTTGTTCAGGAAATCGGCTGCGCTTTCGCCCTGCTGGCTCATCCGCATGTCGAGCGGACCATCGAAGGAAAAGGCGAAGCCACGCTCCGCCTGGTCGAGCTGCATAGAAGAAACACCGATATCCATGACGACCCCGTCGACTCGGGAAATTCCCGCTTCGGCCAAGGCGGAAACCATTTCTGAGAAACGGCGCGGATGGAGAATGAGGCGCGGCGGGTTTTCCACCGTTTCCGGCCAGGTCCGGCCGGCAGCGATGGCATCGGGATCGCGGTCGAAAGCGTGGACGGTCGCCCCGGCATCGAGCAGCGCGCGGGTATAGCCGCCGGCGCCGAAAGTCGCGTCGACGATCACGTCGCCCGGCTGCGGGTCGAGCGCGGCGATCACTTCGTCGAGCAGGACGGGGATGTGCGGCGCGCTCATGCCTTTTTCCCCTTCGCCGCCGCGTCGGCTTCGAGCATCTTGCAGGCCGCCTGCGCGCCTTCCCAGCCCTCGCCCATGCGGTAGAGTTCTTCCGGGTTCCACAAGGTGAAGAAGCTGCCCGCACCCTGGAAATAGACGCCGTTGTCCAGCCGCCCGAGTTCGACCAGATGTTCGGGCATGATGAAGCGGCCGCTGTCGTCGAACGGCACTTCGATGAAGCCGTAGAGCTGCATCGCGCGCAAGTCGCGGTCGAAGTCGAGGCCAAGGCGGATGGCGCGTTCTTCCTCGCGGTCGATCTGGGCGTCGAGTTCGGCGCGGCGCGAGAGGCCGAAGCCGGTCAGGCAGTTCCAGCGTTCATGCTTGGCGAGGCAGAGCGTGCGGCCGTCGCTCGATTCCCGGACCGCCTTGCGGAAGGCCGGCGGCAGGACAAAACGGCCCTTCTCGCCGCGAAGCGAGAAGCCCTGACCGCTATATCCGAATGGCTGAACCGCCGCCACGTTACTTGAGCCCCCCGCCCCTGGACCGATCCCTGAACCGGACAAACCCTTCCCCGCCCAACCGCGCGCGAGTGCGGCCAGATCATTCCGTGAAGGCGGAATGCGGCTGGGAACCATGTCCGATGCGGGACTCTCATAACCCGGACACCGCAGGGAAAAAAGGGAAAATCACGGGAAACTTGGGGATTTATATATAACTATTTGATTTATAATCCTTTTATTGGAAGGGCAAAGCACAACACGTCCCTGCGGTTCGCGCGATGTTCCCGCCGGAAAGCCGCCGAATCCCGTGATTTGAAGGAACGGGGCAGCCGCTATCCCCGGCTTGTCCCGCGATTTCCCCGATTGTCCGCGACTTCCCCACCCGGAGGGAAGCGCGCGCACCGCCAAGGGCCGCGGCGGCGGGCCCCACGGCCACGAATGCGGACGGCAAACGGGAAGTCAGGGTTGCGGCGCGGCGCCCGCAGGGGGCTGCCCGCTCGCCGCGCCTGGCTTGGCCGCCGGCGTGGCGGGGACGTCCGGCACGACGCCGGCATCGGCCAGCGGATCGCTTACCGGCGCGGGCGGCGGCTTGGGCGCGGCGGTCGCGGCCGCTTCGGGCACGGTGGTCGCGTCGGATTCCTTGGCCCGGTCCATCACGATATTGGCAAGGCCGATCATCATCGGCATCGCGGCCAGGCCGGCGACACCGATCTGCAAGCGCCGGATCGCTTCGGCCCGCGTCCCGCCGAGCGGCGCGGCAGGAGCCTCCGGCGCATTGCCGTCGTCGGCGTGCATGATGGTCGGAACGTCAGGCATCGTGCGCTATAGCTAGTGTGCGCCCGCCGCCAGTCAATGCCCGGCAGCCCGTCATCCTCCGGCGCTCAGTCCTGCAGCCAGGCGAAGACCGGCAACCCTTTCGCTTCGAGCCACTCGCGATTGTAGAGCGTGGAGAGGTAGCGGAAGCCCGTGTCGCACAGGATCGTCGCCACGCGCGGGTTGCTCTTGCCCTGGGCCGCCAGCTGCTTGCCCAGTGCCACGGCCCCCGCGACATTGATGCCCGACGACAGCCCGAGGCACAGCCCCTCTTCCTTGAGCAGGCGGCCGACCCATTCCAGCCCTTCCTCGTCGGAAATGCGGAACTGGGTGTCGACCGGCGCGCCTTCGATATTGGCGGTGATCCGGCCCTGCCCGATCCCTTCGGCGACCGAACTGCCTTCCGCCTTCAGCTCGCCATGGGCGAAGTAGTTGTAAAGCGCCGCCCCGTACGGGTCGGTCAGCGCGATGGTAATGCTCTCGTCGAAAGCCTTGAGCCCCATGCCGACCCCGGCGATCGTGCCGCCGGTCCCCGCCGCGCAAGTGAAGCCGTCGATCCGGCCTTCGAGCTGTTCCCACAATTCGGGCGCAGTCGATTCGATATGCGCCTTGCGGTTGGCGACATTGTCGAACTGGTTGGCCCAGACGGCGTTGTCCGTCTCTTCCGCCAGGCGGCGCGAGGTATGCACGAAATGGTTGGGATCGGCGAACTTGGTCGGCGGCACCAGCACCAGTTCGGCCCCCAGCGCGCGCAACGTGTCCATCTTTTCCTTGGACTGGTTGTCGGGCATGACGATGACCGTCTTGTAGCCCAGCGCATTGGCGACCAGCGCGATACCGATGCCGGTGTTCCCGGCCGTCCCTTCCACGATCGTGCCGCCGGGCTTGAGATCGCCCCGCGCCTCG
>JAQVEQ010000316.1 GCA_028697875.1 Novosphingobium sp.
GCCTGTCCTTCCATCGCCGCCATGATCCCGTTCAACCGCGCTGCCTGCGCGGCATCGCGGGCAGCCTCGCTCCTGGCCATCTGGGTAGTCCGCGCAGCATCAGCCCGGGCCACCTGCATCGCCGCAGAGCGGGCCTTTTCACGTTCGACCTCCATGTTGCTTTGCACCGTCGCAAGCTGCGACGTTACGCGCTGGACATCCGGGTGATTGGGGCCATAGCTCGACGTCAGCCGCGACCGTTCCGAGATGAGTTCGGCATATTGCCGTTCGAGCTGCTGCAAGGCCGCCGAACTGGCCGTAGCCGTGCTCTGAATACCCGCCGCGCTTGCGATTCCGCCGCTGCGGGCGGCCGAACCGTCGCGCATCGCGTTCGCCGAAGCGGCCTGCGCCGCGATCAGGTTGAACTGCGCGAGATCATCCGCCCCGCCGGCGCCGACAAGCATGTGGTTCTCGCTGCGGAAATCGGCGACCTTCTTGGCAGCCTCGCTGGCCGCGACGCCGCGCTTGTGCTGCTCTTCTTCAAGCGAGGCGAGCAATTGGTCGCGACGTTCATCCCCCTTCACGTTGCGCACGGCACGAACCGACGCGGGGAACTGGTTGGCGATCTTCGCCGAGAGTTCGGGCGAAGTCGATGTGACCGAAATGACGAGCAGATCCGAATTCGGTTCCGCCGCGATGCTCAACATCGACAGCAGCTTGCTGATCGCCGCATACTTCAACTGATCGCCTTGAAGCCGGGGCTGTCCGACCTCGCGCAGGAAGTCCGGATCGTGGAGCAGGTCGAGGTCGGCGATCACCCGCTCAGCCGCCGATCGCGAACGATGCAGGCGCACGGCGTTGGCAACGCGCTGGGCATTGCGGGAATCGACATCGGCCTGGTTCACGCCGACCGCATCGATCAGCTCGATCTGAACCTGCGCGGTCGATCGGTACATCGGCGTCGAGAACAACTGATAGACCAGCACCGACAGCGTGCAGATCGCCACGATCACGGCGATCAGGGTCTTGTGCCGGTTCACCACCCGCAACAGGTCTCGCAATGACATGGCCGGGCCGGCATATTGCGGCCCTTCGTCATGATAATAGGCTGCTTCAGCGTTCTGGGCCTGAAGGGAGGCTGGCGCATAAGCCACTGCTGTCGACATCTGGAGACCTCGTTTCATGCAGGCCGGCCGTCGGCAGCAAAGCCGGTGCCCGGACTTAAGGCCAGACTATGCTGTCCGTTTGCGGGGAATTGAAACGGGGCATACGTCGAAACGCAGGTTCAATCAGGGTAGTCCGGATGGGTGAGCTATCCATGTTTCCCCGGCCAGAACGATAGACCGCAAGATGGCGCCGGGCCGAACCGGCGATGGTATATTGCCGGCTCTGCCGCACCGCCCCCTGCGAAAGAGCCCGGTACAATGCGCTGTCGGTAACGATACGATCGATCGCACGCGCCATGGATCCGGGATCGCCGAGCGCGCCGTGCAAACCGTTCACGTCGCAGGTCACCAACTCGCGATTGCCGGGCACGTCCGTCGCAATGATCGGCAGGGCCATCGCCATCGCCTCGAGCATCGCCACGGGCTGGCCTTCGTAGAGCGAGGTGTTGAGGAAAAGATCGGCCCGCTCCATCAGCGCCCGCACATCCCCGCGTTCCCCGAGGAATTTGACGATTTCGCCCAAGTCCAGGTCCTTGACCCGCTCGCGCATCCTCTCCAGGTCGGCACCGCCTCCGGCGATTGCGAAGTGCGGCATCGGGCCGATGCCCGCCCGGTCTCTCAAATGGAGTGCGGTCTCCAGCAGAAGCTCGTAGTTCTTCTGTTCCGATACGGCGCCGACACTCAATATCCTGCATGGCGAGCCTATCGCCTGCCGCGGTTCGCTGGCGGCAAAATCCCCGGCAGCGGCATTGGCAATGACCGCGAAGGGTTGCCGGCTGTTGCGGCGATAGATCGCCGCCGTTTCCGGCGAAATCGCGATGTAGTGATCAACCACGCGGTCGAACAGGCGGAACAGGTGGCGGGAGAAGGACAAGCGGCTGTTGTGATGAGTCAGTACCACCCTTCCGCGAAATCCGCTGAGAGCGACCATGCCCACGGCCCGCGCCGTATGGCAATGGATGACGTCGGGCGCGCCGGCGCGCAGCATGCGCCGCAGCGCCGCCGCTCCTTCCAGCAGACCGCGCCTGGCGGAAAGCCCGAGCGAGACGAAATCGCAGCCCCCCTCCCGGATACGCGCCGCCAGCGCCAGTTCCATCTCCCCGGTGTTTCCGAGCGTGTCTGCATCGCACAGGGCAATGACACGGTTGGTCGCCCCTTGCTCAGCCAGCGCCCTACTGAGGATGGCGACATAGACTTCCGCGCCGCCCGAGGTGAGGCTGGTAATGATCGACCAGACCTCGACCGGCCCGGTCGCGCCGCTGTCCGCACGCTTCATATCGGAAATGGCGCGCGGATCGTTCATTGGGCCGTGCCTTCGGCATTGGCAGGACTGGCCGCCGGGCCGCGCGCGAGGCTGCGCCAGATGGCCAGGTCCAGCGCAATGGCGGTCATCAAGCCGAAGGCGATATGCGCCAGATTGGCACCAAGCGCGCCCAGAGCCGGCAAGAGTGCCCCCGCCACGACGAAAAAGATCACGGTCGAAGCCGCTGCCACGGCCAGCACGTAAGCCGGCCGGTTCATCGCGAGCAGCGCCGTCCGCGACGGGGCGGAATGCAGCAGCAAGGCCATGGCGACCATTTG
>JAQVEQ010000317.1 GCA_028697875.1 Novosphingobium sp.
CGGGAAGTCGAATTCCTTGAGCTTGGCGTAGCCGGAGCGGTCCAGATTGCGTATCTGCTGGACATGGTCGATGCGCGGCTCGCCGACGATGCGGCGGGTGCGCGGATCGCTGAGGAAGAGGTAGTGGGAGATGGCGGTGAGCCAGGCGGTGGCGTAGGCCTTGCCGCGCCATGCCGGTTCGCCGATCAGCACGTGCCAGCCGCGGTCGTAGTCGTCCGCGTCGCAGAAGGGCGAGATGCGGTTCTCCTTGGCCCAGTAGGCCTCGAAGTAGCCGAAGGGCTCGTCGTCCAGGCAGCAGATCATGGCGTGGATGTGCGGGTCCGCGGCCAGCTCTTCGAGGTAGCGGCGATGCTTGTCGAGGTCCCCTTCCTCCGACCACACCCTGGCCACCTCCGGATCGTTCATCCAGCGGTTGAAGCGGGGCAGGTCGCGGTCGATCTCCAGCGCGCGGAAGGAGAAGGTCTTGCCCAGCCAGGGGATGAAGCGCTGGTAGATCAGGCCGGCGGGCTTGGGGCGGCGCAGGGGATGGCGGCGGCCCTGGGTCAGTTCGTAGCGGAAGGGGAAGGGCGGCGGTACCTGGGCCAGCCAGAGTTCCGGCCGCTGCCACAACATGTCCCGGTGGGCGATGGTGTCCGCGCCGGCGGCGACGAGGATGCCGGCGTCCAGCGCCTGTTGCGTCAGGGCTGCGGGCAGGGAAACCCTGGCCTGCCCTTGTCCGGGATGGAAGGTGAAGGCGGCTTCGAGGACGGCCAGCAGGTGGGCAAGGGAAGGCTCGGGTTCATGCGCCGCGCATTCGATCGCCAGGCCGTTCGGCGTTTCGGCGATCGCCCAGCGTGAGCGTGTGCCGTCCTCCCCGCTGTTTTCCCCCTGCTCGACCAGCAGCCCCTTGCCGTCCAGCAGTACCCGGTGGGCCGTGCCGCCGGGGTAGGAGAGGAGCGCGTGCAGCCCCTGCCAATCCAGGGGATGGGCCGGTGGTGTGGATGAGATGGACATCGAAGGGTCCTCATGCGGTGTTTGTCATCGCTCGCCTACCGATCCGGAGAGGCGTGCCGTCTGGAGGCCATTGCCCGCGAGGCCGGGGCACGCCTGCGTCATGAGTCGCAACGCCGGACCTCGTGCCGGAGGCCGGAATGGCTCATGTTCTGCATGACGAGTTCGATGGCGGGATGTTTAGTCGGCTGTTACGCGGATGCCATTGCGCGGAAGCGGGGTGCGCCGTGGTGCATGGCTAAGCGCGGGTGTGATGCCAACGCGATGCGCGTAACCGGATTCCGCTTGCCCTAAAAAATCGCCGGCGCAAATCGTCTTCACTGCTTGAAAGGGGATGGGCTGCCCAGGCAGCCCTGGGCAGCCCATCCTCATGCCGAACATTCGTCCTATCGGAAAGCCATGTCGAAGATGCGCTTGGTTTACATGTGGTCGCTGCGCAACGCCGCCGCGGACAGGGCGGGCCAGCACGTCGCCTACAAGGGCGGGCAGCGCTACATGAAGTCACCGCTGCAATACCTGGCGGAGCTGCTGGATGGCACGCCGCTGGGCGAGCGCTATTCGCTGGAGGCCGTCGTTTCCGACGACGATCCGGACTCCGGTCGCGATTGCGACAGGCTGGCCGGCTACGGCTTCACCTGCGGCGAGGGCGAGCACTGGTTCTTCCCGCCGCAGCTCACCGTGCAGGGGCGGCGGATGGAGGGGTTGCGCCATGCCGTTCCGTCGTCCTATCGCCGCCAGCCCCTGGCCAGCGCCGAGCGGGTCGCCGGCAAGCGGGACTACGAGCAGCGGGTGCTGGAGATGCTGCGGGAAGTGAAGGCCGCTGCTGGACGGGCTGCTCATCATCCTGGATGAACTCGTCCGCCCGGGCGGCCCCTTCCACCGGCGCATCGTCAACATCCACCCCGGCATCACCCGCATCGAGTCACCCTACGAACGCCGTGGCGCCCACGCCACGCTGGACGCGCTGCACGGCGCCCGCGGCGAAAAGAAGAACTGGCAGACCGGGGAGGTGACGGCAGTGCCGCCGGTGACGATGACCGGCGCCTCCTTCCACTATGTGGACAACGGCATCGATTCCGGCGAGGTCATCACCGACGTGCTGGCGACGCCCATCGATCCGGCCGACACCATCCTCGAACTGCGCTGGAACAACTTCAACAACAGCCTGTTCCCGGCCATGCGCCGCGGCCTCGAGATCCTGGCCGGCATGGGCGTGGCCGAGGAGCAAGGCATGGAGGAACGCGGCTGATGTGTTTTCCGTCGGCCTGAGCCATTCGCGCGATGATCACTTTCTACAACGCCCGTCACCTGCGCCACCAGGGAAGGCTGGAGATGTTCCGGGGCGAACTGCTGCCTTGTTTCGAGCGGGCCGATCGCGTCGAGAACGTGCTGGCCGAACTGCGCGCGCGCGGACTGGGACCCATCGAGGCGCCCGAGTCCTTCGACGATGCGCCGCTCGCCCGCATCCATGCGCCGCGCTACCTGGACTTCCTGCGTACCGCCTGGCAGGAATGGACGGCGCTGGACCCGGCCAACGCCGACAAGGATGCATTGCCCTCGTTCTGGCCGATACGCGGTTTCCGCAGCGACGTGCTGCCGGACAACTTCGCTGCCCGCCTGGGCCTGTTCTCCTTCGACGCCGGCACGCCGCTCACCGAAGGCAGCTGGGCGGCAGCCCAGGGCGGCGCCTGGTGTGCCCTGTCCGCGGCACGGCGCGTCCTGGCCGGCGAGCGG
>JAQVEQ010000089.1 GCA_028697875.1 Novosphingobium sp.
GCTGGCCTATACCGAAGTGCCGCCCTTCCGCCGGCCGCTGGGCTTCACAGGCGAGACCGATCTCCAGGGCGGCTATGTCGGCGGGCGCTTCAAGAGCGGCTTTATCGACGGACAGTTACGCGTGGACCGGCCGCTGGCCGACTTGGCCGGGGCCAGGCAGCGGCTGGGAGGCGGCATCTGGGGCGGGGCGCAGAAAGGGGCATCGCGACTCGATATCGGGCCGGGAGCGACCGCCTCGCTCAACATCGCCGGGACGCCTTCACGGGTATCGCTGGACTGGCGCTTGCGCCTGCTGGGCGATTCGGAACCGAAATCCGGACCGGCCCTCACCATTTCGGCGGGTTTCTGATCCGAAGCGCTTTAATCCCTCGTTGCGGTAGGTTACGGCGGCAATTGCCATGGATGTCTACCTCCCAATCGCCAACCTGTCGGTCAATGGGCTGGTAATTGTCGCGCTGGGCGCGATCACGGGCATCCTTTCGGGCATGTTCGGCGTCGGCGGGGGGTTCCTGACCACGCCGCTGCTGATCTTCTACGGCATCCCGCCCACGGTCGCCGCCGCCTCCGCGGCAAGCCAGGTGACCGGCGCCAGCGTTTCGGGCGTCTTCGCCTATACCCGGCGCAACAGCGTCGATTACCAGATGGGCGGCGTGATGGTGGCGGGCGGTATCCTGGGGACCGGTATCGGCGCGCTGCTGTTCAATTTCCTCGAATCCATCGGCCAGATCGATACGGTCATCAACATCCTCTACGTCGTGCTGCTGGGCACGATCGGCGGGCTGATGGCGCGGGAAAGCTACCAGGCGATCCGGGCGACGCGGGGGGGGGCGGCCCCGCCGCCGCGCAAGCGCCGCCATCACCCCATTGTCGCCAGCTTGCCCTTGCGCTGGCGTTTCTACCGTTCGGGCCTGTACATCTCGCCGCTCGCGCCGCTGCTGATCGGCACGGGCGTGGGCGTTCTGACCACGCTGATGGGGGTGGGCGGCGGCTTCATCCTCGTGCCCGCCATGCTTTATATCCTGGGGATGAGCGCGAATGTCGTGGTCGGGACCTCGCTGTTCCAGATCCTGTTCGTGACCATGGCTTCGACCATGATGCATTCGCTGACCACCAAGGCGGTCGATATCGTGCTGGCGGTGCTGCTGCTGCTGGGATCGGTCACAGGTGCGCAGATCGGCAGCAAGCTGGCGGGCAAGTTCCAGCCGCAGAAACTGCGTTTCATCCTCGCGGTGATCGTGCTGGCAGTCGCCTTGCGCATGGCGTTCGGTCTCGGCTTCCGGCCGAGCGAGATCTATTCGGTGGCGCCACTGTGAGAGCCCTGTTCGCCTTGCTCGCCCTGGTGCTGCTCGGCGCCGCGCGCGATCCGATCCTGGTGCCGGAAGTTTCGCAGCACGAAATCCAGGTGCGGCAGGGCTTTACCGGGACCGACTTGCTGCTGTTCGGGGCCATTCTCGATCCCAGCGGGACGCGCGCCGGGCGCGATTACGATATTGTCGTCGTGCTCAAGGGCCCGACCGAACCCATTCGCCTGCGCGAAAAGCAGAAGATCGCCGGGATCTGGATCAACGCGGACAGCACGGCCTTCCGGTCCGCCCCGTCGTTCTTCGCCGTCGCGTCCTCCCGCCCGATCGGCCAGATCGTGGATGAACGGACCGCCGCGATCTACGAACTGGGGCTCAACTGGCTGCAATTGTCGCCCATCGGGGCGATCGACCCGGAAGAGCAGACGCGCTTCTCTTCGGGGCTGGTCGACCTGCGCCAGCGGCAGGGGCTCTACAGCGAGAATTCCAAGGGCGTCGTGGTGAACGAACAGGTGCTCTACCAGGCGCGCATTTCGCTTCCGTCCAGTGTCCAGACCGGCACTTACACCGCGGAAACCTTCGCCATTACCAAGGGGCGGGTGGTCGCTTCGGCAACCGCGAAAGTGGAAGTGCGCAAGATCGGGTTCGAGCGTTTCGTGGCCGTCTTCGCCCAGCACGAATCGCTGCTTTACGGCCTGCTCGTAGTGGCCGTTTCGGTCGGCATGGGCTGGCTGGCCGGCCGGCTGTTCGCGATGGTTTGATCGCCTGGGGTCCGCACCCGTTCTGGATTGACGCGATCTTAACCCTGCCGGGGTAGCCGTTGCAGTCTGTCGGCAGATGGGAAGGCACAGGCGCAATTCATGAACGATATGGGCAATCAGGATCAGTTTGGGACGTTCCGGGTCGATTCGGAAAACGATTTGCGGGCCCGCTCGACTGGCGGCACCGCTTATGCCGGGGCTCCCGCCGCAGCGCAGCCTGCCGCGCGTCCGGCCCCGGTCCAGATGCCGCAGGGCGGGGAGCCTGCCGAAAACGCGACGCTTCCGATCGGCGTGGTGCTGGAAATCGCCGGTTCCTCCTCGCAGATCGCGCTCGACCTGCAACGGCTCAACGACTGCGCCGAAGACTCCGATCCGTCGGTCGCCTTGGCCGGCCAGGTCGGCAGCCAGATCAAGATCCGCGTCGGTAACGCCTGGCTGCTGGCCAGCGTCCGCACCCAGAAGAAGGACGGGCGCAACAAGGACGGGATCATCGCCAATATCGACTTCCTCGGCGAAGGCCTGGAAGAAAAGCTGACGCACCGCATCCATGGCTTCCGCCGCGGTGTCACGCGCTATCCGATTCCCGGTGCGCTGGTCTATCCCGCGACCAGCGCCGACTTGCGCCAGATCTATGCCAGCGACGGCCGCTCCAGCATCCAGATCGGCAAGGTCTATCCGACCGAGGACATTCGCGCGGGCATCTATATCGACGCGATGCTGGGCAAGCACTTCGCGCTGCTGGGCTCGACCGGTACCGGTAAGTCGACCAGCGCCGCGCTGATCCTGCACCGCATCTGCGAAGCCGCGCCCAACGGCCATATCGTGATGATCGACCCGCACGGCGAATATGCGAGCGCGTTCAAGGCCAACGGGATGCTGCTCGACGTGTCGAACCTGCAAATGCCCTACTGGCTGATGAACTTCGAGGAGCATTGCGAAGTGCTCCTGTCGGCGACCGGCAACGAACGGCAGGTGGATGCGGACATCCTGGCCAAGTGCCTGCTGCAGGCGCGCGGCAAGAACCGCCTGGCCGAAACCATGGGCAAGATCACTGTGGATTCGCCGATTCCCTACCTGCTGTCGGACCTGACCAACATTCTCCAGACGGAGATGGGCAAGCTCGAAAAGGCGACTTCCACCGCGCCGTACCAGCGGATCAAGAGCAAGATCGAGGAACTGAAGGCCGATCCGCGCTACCAGTTCATGTTCTCGGGCATGCTGGTCGGCGATACGATGGCGGAATTCATTTCCAAGATCTTCCGCATGCCGACCGACGGCAAGCCGATCTCGATCATCGACGTGTCGGGCGTGCCGTCCGACGTCACGTCCACTGTGGTCGCGGTGCTCAGCCGCCTGGTGTTCGACTTCGCCGTCTGGGGCCGCGAGGAACGCTCGCGGCCGATCCTGCTGGTCTGCGAAGAAGCCCACCGCTACGTCCCGAACGAGAAGAACGCCGACGGGTCATCGGTCGGCCGCATCCTTTCGCGTATCGCCAAGGAAGGCCGTAAGTACGGCATTTCGCTGGGCCTTATCACGCAGCGTCCGTCGGACCTTGCCGAAGGCGTGCTGTCGCAGTGCGGTACGATCCTTTCCATGCGTTTGAACAACGACCGCGACCAGGCCTTCGTGAAAGCCGCCATGCCGGAAGGCGCGCGCGGTTTCCTCGATTCGATCCCGGCCTTGCGCAACCGCGAATGCATCATCTGCGGCGAGGGCGTTTCGATCCCGATCCGCGTGAGCTTCGACGAACTCGACGAAATGCGCCGCCCGGCCTCGGAAGACCCCTCGTTCACCGAACTGTGGCAGGCCAGCGGCAACGGCGACGAGGAAGCGGTGGAACGCACCGTTTCCCGCTGGCGCGCGCAGGGAAGGTAATTTTCGCCAGACGGGTCTCGCGGCAGCCAGCGCGGCTCCTGGCTATCCTCGCGCCTTGCCGGCAAAGCTGGCGGCGCTGCGGGCCGGGGGCTTCGGCTTACGTTCCCCGCGTATCTCCGTAGAGGTGGATGTGCAGGCGGTCGCTCATGCGGAAGCCGTGTTGCAGGCATAGCTCGGACAGCCACGCCTCGCGCATGCGCAAGGTGGCGCTGTCGGTGCCTTCGGCCATCAGGAAGATCCGTTCCGCCGGGATGGCATAGCGTTCCTGCAAGGCGAGCACTTCGTCCACGTCGTCCGGCGAGGCCACGACGAACTTGAAGAAGGCGCGCTCGTTCGCGGCCCATTCGGCCAGCCGTTCGGGGATCAGGGCGAGGTCGGCCGGATTGCCGCTATGCGCCAGCTTGGGGCTGACGTTGTACTGGTGGATCAGCGCGTCGAGCGCGGGCGTGGGGGCGACAGTGCCGTTGGTTTCCACCTCGACATGCATCCCGGGCAGCAGTTCCAGCATGCGGGCGAGGGCGGGGGCCTGCAACAGCGGTTCGCCCCCCGTCACCACCAGCCGTTTCTGCCCCAATGCGGCGATGCGCGCGGCGGCGTCTTCCTCGGCCAGCGTCACCTGGTTGGCGGTGCGCTCGAAGGCCAATTCGTCGCGGTGGGGGCGGTTGTCGCCCATCCAGCGCCAGGTATAGGCCGTGTCGCACCACTGGCAGGCAAGATTGCAGCGCGAGAGGCGGACGAACGCGCTCGGCCGCCCTTGCGACGGCCCTTCGCCTTGCAGCGAGGCGAAGAGTTCCGGTTCGCCCGGCTCGGTCGTGGCGAGGACTATCGGCACTGTTTTCCTTCCCGCCAGCTTGACAGATTTGACACCCTGTCAAGCAGTGCGAAACCTGCAAAAAGCGCGGCAATCCGCGGCCTTGCGGCCCATTCCGGCTGCTTGACACTTACACCGGACAAAACACGCCCCCTGCCTTCCTGCGCTGCGATCATGCGGCCATGCCACATTCGCGGGCTGTAGGAAAATGGCGCGTTGCGTTCGCGGCGGCCTGTGTGGCGCGCATCTTTCGACAAGCTCAGGATGGGCGGGGTGGGGCAGACCGCCCAAACAACACCCGCCCGGCCTGAGCCTGCCGAAGGCCGCTTACCCCAGCCGGGCCAGCGCGGCGGTGAGGCGTTCGGCCTCCGCCGTGTGGTGGGCATGGTCGGCCCGCGCCTTTTCGACCGCTTCGGGCTTGGCGCGTTCGACGAAGTTCGGATTGTTCAGCCGCCCTTCGAGCGATTTCGCTTCCTTCAGAGAGGTTTCGAGGGCTTTCTTGAGACGCGTTTTCTCCGCCTCGATGTCGATCACGCCTTCCAACGGGATGACGAACAGGTCCGCGCCCACGCCGATCTGCATCGCCGCGCCCGACGGGGCCGCCGCGAAGCTGATCCCGTTGAGGCGGGCGAGCCGTTCGATGGCCGCCGCGCTGCCTTCGATCACTGACTTGGCCGTGGCGCTCGGGCTTTCGAGGAAAGCGTCGAGCTTCGCACCCGGCGCGATGCCGAGTTCGTTCTTGGCCGTGCGAATGCTGGACGTCAGCCCGATCAGCCATTCGACTTCCGCCTTGGCCGTGGCGTCCACGTCCACCCGCAGCTGCGGCCATTGGGCGAGGATCAGTTCGTAAGGCCGCTCACCCCCCTGAAACCTGGCCTGCGCGTGCCACAGTTCCTCGGTGATGAAGGGCATGAACGGATGGAGCATGACGAGGATCTGGTCGAGCACCCAGCCGGCGACGGCCTTGGTTTCCTCGTCGAAGTTGCCCTTGATGAGTTCGATGTACCAGTCGCAGAACGTGTCCCACACGAAGTGGTAGATCGCGTTGGCGGCGGCGTCGAAACGCAGTTCGGCCATGGCCTTGTCGAGCGCGGCGACGGTTTCCGCCACTTCGCCGACGATCCATGTGTTGACCGCGCTGGTGGCCGCCGGGGCTTCCACGCTGGCGGAGGCGCCGATGCCGTTGGCCTGGCAGAAACGGGTCGCGTTCCACAGCTTGGTGGCGAAGTTGCGGTACCCTTCGACGCGCTTCTCATCCATCTTCACGTCGCGGCCCTGGCTTTCCATCGCCGCCATGAAGAAACGCAGCGCGTCCGCGCCGTACTGGTCGATCAGGCCGAGCGGGTCGACCACGTTGCCCTTGGACTTGGACATCTTCTGCCCGTCCGCCGCGCGCACGAGGCCATGGAGATAGAGCCGCTTCCACGGCACTTCGTCCATGAAATGAAGGCCCTGCATCGCCATCCTCGCATCCCAGAAGAACAGGATGTCGAACCCGGAAACCAGCAGGTCGTTGGGGTAATGGCGCTTGAGCAGTTCGGTCTCGTCCGGCCAGCCGAGCGTGGCGAACGGCCACAGGGCGGAGGAGAACCACGTGTCGAGCACGTCGGGATCGCGGGTGAGGGCGACACCTTCCCCGGCCAGTGCCTGCGCTTCCTCTTCCGTTTCGGCGACGAAGACGTTGCCGTCTTCGGCATACCAAGCCGGAATCCGGTGCCCCCACCACAACTGGCGGCTGACGCACCACGGCTGGATGTTTTCCATCCAGTTGAAGAAGGTCTTTTCCCAGCTCTTGGGCACGATCTCGATCGCGCCGCTTTTCACCGCCTCGATCGGCTTTTGCGCCAGCACTTCGGCGTTCACGTACCACTGGTCGGTCAGCCACGGTTCGATCACCACGCCGCCGCGGTCGCCGAACGGGGTCTGGATCGTGCGCGGTTCGGCGTCGTGGAAGACTTCGTTGCCTTCCTTGTCCCTGGTGACGTGCGGGATGAGGAAGCCCAGTTCCTTCATTTCCGCTACCACCGCGTCGCGCGCGGCGAAGCGTTCCATGCCAAGGTATTTGTCCGGGACCAGCCCGTCGGCGGTCTGCACCACGTTGGCTTCGGCATCGAGCATGTTGAGCATGTGCGACGGGGCGATGCCTGCGCGCTTGCCCACTTCGAAGTCGTTGAAGTCGTGGCCCGGGGTGATCTTCACCGCGCCGCTGCCCAGTTCGGGGTCGGCATGTTCGTCGCCCACGACCTTGAACCGGCGGCCGGTGATCGGCTGGAGGATGTCCTTGCCGATGACCGACTTGTAGCGTTCGTCTTCCGGATGGACGGCCACGGCCATGTCGGCCAGCATGGTTTCCGGGCGGGTGGTGGCGACTTCGATGTAGTCCTGCCCGTTGTCGAGCGTGACCCCGTCGGCCAGCGGGTACTTGAAGTGCCAGAAGCCGCCCTTGACCTCGCGCGTTTCCACTTCGAGATCGGAAATCGCGGTCTTGAGCCGGGGGTCCCAGTTCACCAGCCGCTTGTCGCGGTAGATCAGCCCTTCGTTGTAAAGGTCGACGAAGACTTTCACCACCGCGCGGGTGAAGTGCGGGTCCATGGTGAACTGTTCGCGGCTCCAGTCCATCGAACAGCCCAGGCGGCGCAGCTGGCGGGTGATCGTGCCGCCGCTCTCGTGCTTCCATTCCCAGACTTTGTCGACGAACTCATCGCGCGTGTAGTTGGTGCGCTTGTCCTGCCGCTCTTCCATCTGGCGTTCGACGACCATCTGCGTCGCGATCCCGGCATGGTCGGTGCCGACCACCCACAGCGCGTCCTTGCCGCGCAGCCGTTCGTACCGGATCACGATGTCCTGCAGCGTGTTGTCCAGCGCGTGGCCGATATGCAGGCTGCCGGTGACGTTCGGCGGCGGGTTGACGATGGTGAACGGGGTCGCGTCCGGCCGTTCGGGGCGGAACAGGCCGCCCTCTTCCCAGTGCGCGTACCATTTCGCCTCGATAGCGGCGGGATCGAAAGTCTTGTCGAGTTCGGTGCTCATACCGGGCGGCCTTTGCCAGTGTGACCTCGCTTAGGCAACAGTCGCCGCGCGCATGCCTTGCGAGGGCCGCATTTTGCCCCCATACCGCGCGCAATGCGGGAATGGGTCAGCCATAGTTTCGAGGAAAGTGACGAAGGCGAGGTGAGCCTCGTGCTCGCAGGCCGTCTCGTGATCGCTTCGGCGGGTCCGCTCGACGATGAATTGCGGGCACTGGACCGTGCCGTCGACCGGGTCGACATCGCGCAGGTCGGCGACATCGACACGGTCGGCGCGTGGCTCGTGTGGCGCCTCGCGCGCGATCACGGCGCGGCCATTACTGGGGCCAGCGATACCGCGCAGCGCCTGATCGAGGCGGTCCGTTCCAGCGCCAGTACCGCCGAGATCGCCCCGCCGCGCCTGCCCGTGTTCGAACGGGTGCCCGAAGTGGTCGGCCTCGCCGTCACCAACTGGGGGCAGGGGCTGGTCCAGCTGGTCGGTTTCTTCGGTGCGATCCTGATCTCCTTCTGGGGGATCGTGCGCCGCCCGGCGCGCTTTCCGATGAAGGCGCTGGTCCGCCAGCTCGAACTGGTCGGGGTCAATTCGCTCGGCATCATCGGACTGATGAGTTTCCTCATCGGTATCGTCATTGCCCAGCAGGGCGCGGTGCAGCTGCGCCAGTTCGGGGCGGAGATTTACACGATCAACCTCACCGGCCGGATCACCTTGCGCGAACTGGGCGTGCTGATGACCTCGATCATGGTCGCGGGCCGGTCCGGCTCGGCCTTCGCCGCGCAATTGGGCACGATGAAGCTGACCGAGGAAGTGGACGCGATGCGCACGATCGGCGTCTCCCCGATCGAAGTGCTGGTCATCCCGCGCATTCTCGCCGCCGTGCTGATGATGCCGCTGCTGGGCTTCTTTTCGGCCGTGCTCGGGATCATCGGCGGCGCTTTCATCGCCGACCTCGCGCTCGATATCCCGTTCTTCACCTTCCTCACCCGCATCCAGGAAGTGGTGCCGCTGCACGACGTGTGGGTCGGGCTGGTCAAGGCGCCGGTATTCGGGATGATCGTCGGTGTCGCCGGCTGCTACCAGGGGATGCAGGTCAAGGCCAATGCCGAGGAAGTCGGCCTGCGCACCACCATGGCGGTGGTCCAGGCGATCTTCATGGTGATCGTGCTCGACGCGTTCTTCGCCGTGTTCTTCACCGAAGTGGGGTGGGACTGAGCATGGCCGCGGACCTGCACACCGACGAGGCGATGGACGTCTCGCTCATGGGCGAGGAGCGTTTCGCCGGCGATTACGCGATCGTGGTGGACGGGCTCACCAACCGCTTCGGCGACCAGACGGTGCACGAAAACCTCTCGCTCAAGGTCCGGCGGGGGGAGATTCTCGGCGTCGTCGGCGGATCGGGTACGGGCAAGTCGGTGCTGATGCGCTCGATCATCGGACTCCAGCACCCGGCCGAAGGCCATATCGAAGTGCTCGGCCATTCGATGACAGATGTCGACCCGGACGCGCAGATCGGCGTGCGTTCGCGCTGGGGCGTGCTGTTCCAGGGCGGGGCGCTGTTTTCCACTCTGACAGTGGGGGAAAACGTCGAGGTTCCGTTGCGCCAGTTCTATCCCGAAATCAGGGACGAACTGCGCCACGAGATCGCCCGCTACAAAGTGCGCCTTTCCGGCCTGCCCGAGGAAGCGACCAGCAAGTATCCGTCCGAACTGTCCGGCGGGATGAGGAAACGCGCGGGCCTTGCCCGGGCGCTGGCGCTCGACCCGGAACTGATGTTCCTGGACGAGCCGACCGCCGGGCTCGACCCGATCGCCGCCGCCGCTTTCGATCGCACGACGCGCGTGCTGGCCGATACGCTGGGGCTGACAGTGTTCCTCATCACGCACGATCTCGATACATTGTACGAGATCTGCGACCGGGTGGCGGTGCTGGCCGACGGGCAAGTGATCGCGGTCGGGAGCATTCCGGAACTGCTGGCCACGGATCACCCCTGGATACAGGAATACTTCAACGGGCCGCGCGGCCGGGCCGCCAAGGCAAGCCACGAAAGGGCGAAGACCATGGACACGGCGGGAAAATCGGGGAATTAGGGGCCGGGGATGGAAACACGCGCCAATCATGTCTGGGTCGGGGCCATCACGCTGGTGCTCATGGCGGCACTGGCGGCCTTCATCATCTGGATCGCCCGCGTCAACGCCGGCGAGCAGCACGAGTACGACATCTTCTTCAAACAATCGGTCGACGGCCTGGCCAAGGGCTCCGAAGTGACGTTCTCCGGCGTCCCGGCCGGCCAGGTCAAATCGATCGAGTTGTGGCCGAAGGACCCGGAATTCGTCCGCGTGCGCATCACGCTCGACGACAAGATTCCGATCCTGCAAGGCACGACCGCGACCGTGCAGGGCAGCTTTACCGGGGTGTCGAAGATCCAGCTCGACGGGGCAGTGCGCGGTGCGCCGCCGATCACGGAGCCGGGACCGGAAGGCGTGCCGGTCATTCCGACCAAGCCGGGCGGGCTGGGTGAAATCCTTTCCAACGCCCCGCTGCTGCTCGAACGGCTGGCCACTCTGACCGAGCGGATGACCGTGATGCTGGGCGACGACAACCAGAAGTCGATCAAGGGCATCCTGGCCAATACCAACCGGCTGACCGGCAATCTCGCCGACGCTTCGCCGCAGATCGAACGCGTGCTGGCCGAAATGCAGGCGACTCTGCGCCAGGCGAATTTCAGCCTCGCCGCCTTCGAAAAGACGATGAATTCGACCGACAGGCTGTTGAACGAAGACGGCAATTCGCTCGCCAACCAGATGCGCAAGACGATGGCCTCGGTGCAGAAGGCTTCGGACGAGCTGGAAGCGACCCTGCACGACGCGCGCCCGGCCGCGCAGCAGCTGTCGCAAAGCACGCTGCCCGCCGCGGAGGCGACCCTGCGCGACTTGCGGGCGACCAGCCGGGCCTTGCGCAACATGACCGAAAGCATCGAGAGCGGCGGCGTGGGCGCTGCTCTCAAGGGGCAGCAGTTGCCGGATTACAAGCCATGAACGGGGAATGGGCCATGACCGCGAAAGACCGCGCCAGGCGGAACGGGATTTTCGGCGCGGCGGCGCTTGCATTGCTGCTCGCCCTGCCGGGCTGCGTCAGCCTCGGGGGCAAGGTGCCCGACCAGCTCATGACCCTGACGCCGGATGCGTCCGCCGGTGCCGGGACATCGGCAAGCGGGACGCTGGCCGATGCGATCGCCGTGCTCGATCCGGGCACCCCGCGTGAGCTGGATGTCCAGCGGGTCCCGGTGCAGGTGAACGATACCGAGATCGCCTATCTCAAGGACGCGACCTGGGTCGAAAAGCCCGCGCGGCTGTTCCGCAACCTCCTGTCGGAAACGATCCAGGCGGGCGGGACGCGGCTGGTGCTGGGCGGGGCGGACGAACGATATGCCGCGGCAACCAAGCTGACCGGGCAATTGCTGACCATGGGCTATGACGCCCGCACGCAATCGGTGGTCGTGCGTTACGATGCGGTGCTGGCCAGCCCCGGCGGCAAGATCGCCACGCGCCGCTTCGAAAGCGTGGTCGCGAATGTCAGGCCCAAGGCGAAATATGTCGGCCCGGCGCTGAACGAGGCGGCCAACGGCGTCGCCGCGCAAGTCGCGCAATGGGTCAAGTGAGGCGCGGCACCCCAGGCGTTCGCACGTGAGGCGGAATCGCGCGGCGGCGCGCAAGACACGGCCAACGAAGGACCCCGCAGGCTAGCCGCCGATCGCCGCGATCGTTTCCGCCAGCCAGCGGCGCGGTTCGGCGTGGTCCCGGATATCGCAGACGAATTCCTGCCCCCCGGCCGAGCTGTCGAAT
>JAQVEQ010000318.1 GCA_028697875.1 Novosphingobium sp.
CATAAAGCACCCGATTTCAAGCGATAAAGGATAAATTGTTCTTCAGTCGCGGGCGGGTGTGCCCGCTGCGGATGGCGGCGTGTCGCGTGGTGTTCGGAACCGCGGCGCGCCGGGCCGATGCGGCCGGAAGGCCCTGTTGAACGAAGCGGTATTCGACCCTGTTCCATGACGATCAATCATTCACAAGTGCTGACGGCAACGCCTGCGGGGCCGGTCCTGAGAAATGAGGTACGGCGGGGCCTGCGTGCGTCGCTGCCGGTGATGCTCGGTTTCATCCCCTTTGCGCTGGTCCTCGGCGCGCAGGCGACCCAGAAGGGCCTGAGCGTGGTTGAAGTCGCGCTGATGACCGGGCTGAACTTCGGTGGCGGTTCCGAATTCACGGCAATGAGCCTGTGGACGTCCCCGCCGCAGGTGCTGCTGATCGTGGCCATGTCGGCCCTGGTCAACAGCCGGCATATTCTGATGGGGGCGGCGCTGGCGCCGTATCTGCGGCATCTGCCGCGGCGGCGGGCGGTGCCGGCCCTGTTCTTCATGTGCGACGAGAGTTGGGCGATGGCGCTGGCCGATGCGCAGCGGCAGGCGGCCAGGCGCATCAGCCTCACCTACTACCTGGGCGTGTCCGCCGGGCTGTATCTCACCTGGGTGGTGTTCACCGCGACGGGCGCCGCGCTGGGGCCGATCATTGGCGATGTCGAGCGCTATGGTTTCGACATGGCGTTTACGGCGGTCTTCCTGGTGCTGTTGAGGGGCATGTGGAAGGGCGTGCGCGCCTGCCGCCCGTGGCTGGTCAGCCTGGTGGTGGCGGCTGCGACCTATCTGCTGGTGCCCGGCGCCTGGTATGTCGCCGCCGGAGCCGCCGCGGGCCTGGTCGCGGCAGCCGTCTGGGGTGCGCGCGAATGATCGACTCGCTCACCCTCCTGGTCATCGTGCTGATGGCTTCGACCACCTATCTGACCCGGGTGCTCGGCTACCTGGCGCTGCGCAATCGCACCCTCAGCCCGCGCATGCTGGCCGTGCTCGAAAGCGTGCCTGGATGCGTGCTCATTTCCGTGATCGCCCCGGCGTTCGTTGCGGACGAGCCCGCCAACCTGCTCGCGCTGGCGATCACCTTGCTGGCGGCAACGCGCCTGCCCATCCTGCCGACCGTGTTGATCGGCATCGCCGCGGCCGGAACGCTGCGTCACTTGCTGGGCTGAGCCACGCCCTTCGAAAGATCGACCGCCTTCATGCCGTCGTTCAGCCGGTTCAGGAAATGGACGAAGGACACCTTGTCGTCGAAGCGGAAGCCGTCGAGAGACTGCCGGTAGAACTCATAGATCTTGGGCACCAGTTCGTTCCAGAACGTGCGTCCCGGCGGGGTGAGCAGCACCAGCTTGGCGCGGCGGTCGGCGGGGTCCGGAATTCTGCGGACGTGGCCGTCGGCTTCGAGGCGCTTCAACACGCCGTCCAGGTTCTGCCGGCTGACGACGAGGTATTCCGCGAGTTCGGAGAACGGCATGCCCTCGCTCACCTTGGGGCGCGACAGCGCCCCGAGTACCGACCATTGCACCGGTGTCACGCCCAGTTCCCGGGTGGCCTGGCGTTCCAAGGTATTGCCAACCTGAAAAACCCGGAAAAACAGCCGGTTGTGGATCGCCGATACCGCTTGATCGTATTGAGGGTCAATGTCTTCGGTCATGGGGAATGCACGTTCGGCATCATGGATGCGCGAAGGAATGTCGATAAATGGCGCCGTGTCGCAAGGCGGCTTCGTCCCGCGCCAGGTACTGTGCGGCAACCGGCCCGGTGCGCATTCTGGCGGCGCTGGGGCGAAGCGGGGCGTCGGATGCGCAACCGGAAGGCGATGCCATCCGGCGAACGGCGCGCGGGGAGTATAGCAGGGCGATGGAAGGCCGGTGCCCGGCCGGGCGCTCCGGGAGCAAAACGCCCCTCTTTCCTGGGGAAAGAGGGGCGGGGGAAAGGGGCGCTCGGGCGGGCGCCAGCGGGGGGCGGATCAGGGGCCTCCGGCCCAGTGTTCAGCCGAAGAACGTTTCATCCATTGCCAGCACTGCCGCGGCGCCGGTTCTGACCGTTCTGGACAGGCCGGGGGCCTTGGCGAGGATGTGGTCGGCGTAGAAGCGGGCGGTGTGGATCTTTGCACTGTAGAAGGTCCGGTCGGCGCCGGCGGCGGGCAGCTTTTCCGCGGCAACCAGGGCGCCGCGCGCCAACTGCCAGCCGCCGGCGACGATGCCGAACAGTTCGAGAAAGGGCACGGCGCCGGCCGCCGCTTGCCGTGGGTCCGAATCGTGGGTCTCGACGATGAAGCCGATGGCGCTGGTCAGCGCGTCGATGCCCTCCTGCAGCGCCTGCCCGATCGCGATCAGCTCGGCGTCGCCGCTGCGCGCCAGCCGGGCCTGCTCCTCGCCCATGGCCGCGGCCAGTGCCAGGATCGCGGCGCCGTTGTCGCGCGCCACTTTCCGGCCGACGAGGTCATTGGCCTGGATGCCCGTGGTGCCCTCGTAGATGGAGGAGATGCGTGCATCCCGGTAATGCTGGGCCGCGCCGGTTTCCTCGATGAAGCCCATGCCGCCGTGGACCTGGATGGCGAGCGAGGTGATCTCCACCGCGTTCTCGGTGAACCAGCCCTTGGCGATCGGCATCAGCAGTTCGACCAGGCCGAGGTGCTCGCTGCGAACCGCCGGGTCGTCGTGCCGGGCGGCGGTGTCCATCGCAACGGCGG
>JAQVEQ010000090.1 GCA_028697875.1 Novosphingobium sp.
GGCCGAGGCCGAAGGGCGTTTCGTCACGACGATCGAGGCGCTTTCACGCGATCGCTCGCACCCCGTACAGCAGGCGTTGGTGGCCGAACAGGCGATCCAGTGCGGTTTCTGCACGCCGGGCATCGTGATGAGTGCGGCGGCCCTGTTGCAGGGCAACCCCTCGCCGAGCGAGGCGGAGATCGTGGCGGCGATTCCCAACCTCTGCCGTTGCGGCGTCTATCCGCGGCTGGTGCGGGCGATCCAGCGCGCCGGGCGCGTGGCACAGCGGCAGGAAACGATCAGCGCGGCCCCCGCGCCGGGCATCAGCGAACAGGACGCCGCGCGGGCAGTGCCGGCGATGCAGGTCCCGGTCGGGAACGAAGGGGATTGACCTGCACTCGCACTCTTGGCGCAGCGCCGCCGTGGCGCTAGGGGATTCCCTCAGGCGAAGGAGTAGTCACCGATGAAGGCAACCATCTGGCACAATCCCAATTGCAGCAAGTCGCGTCAGGCGCTGGCCTTGCTGGAGGAGGAGCCGGACATCGACCTGACGGTGATCCAGTACCTGAAGAATCCGCCCAGCGCCGAAAAGCTGGCCCAGCTCTATCGCGATGCGGGCATGGCTGCGCGCGAGGGGCTGCGCCTGTCGGGCACCGATGCGAAGGAACGCGGGCTGACCGAGGCGGACGATGCGGCCGTGGTCGCGGCGATGGCGGCCGATCCCAAGCTGATCGAACGCCCGCTGGTGGAAACCGACAAGGGCGTGCGCCTGTGCCGTCCGCCGGAAAAGGTGAAGGAAATCCTCTGATTCCGGGGTGAACCGGGCACTGCCTGCCGCAGGCCGGGTTGCAATGCTTCCGCGAATTTGCCAACGCGGGGCGGTATTTCGGGTCCCGGTCGGCATGGGGCCGCAAGAGAGGTTGCGTCACGCATGACCGGTTCCGAGCTTTCGCGCGAACGGCGCCGCGCGGGTTGGAAAGATTCCCTGTTCCGCGCGCTCGGCCCGTGGGGCGTGTTTTTCGAAGGGTTTCTCCAGCACCCGGTGATGGTCGGTTCGATCATCCCGTCCTCGCGCTTCACGATCGCCAAGATGCTCGCCCCGGTGAACTGGGACGAATGCAAGGTGTTCGTGGAATACGGCCCGGGCGTCGGCACCTTCTGCCGCCCGGTGCTGGAACGGATGCGGCGCGATGCGCAGTTGATCGTGATCGATACCAATCCGCTCTATATCGACTATCTCAAGCGGACTATCGGCGACAGCCGCTTTTCGGCAGTGAACGGATCGGCCGCCGATGTGGAGGAAATCGTCCGCGCCCATGGCCATACCCATGCCGACTACGTGCTGTCCGGCCTGCCCTTTTCGACTCTGCCCGAAGGCGTCGGCCCGGCGATCGCGGCGGCGACCCATCGGGTGCTGCGCCCGGGCGGGGCGTTCCTGGTCTACCAGTTCTCCGCCAAGGCGCGCGATTTCATGGCGAAGCATTTCACCCGGATCGACAAGGGGTTCGAACTGCTCAACATCCTGCCCTGCCAGCTGTTCTGGGGCTGGAAGGACGAAGAAGGCTGAAACGTCCGGCCGGCGGTTCGTGCCGCCGCCGGGCTCCTGCTCCCGCTATTCGAAAGTCCGGCCGATGGCTTCTGCCGAAGGGCCGGCAAGCTGGCGGTGGATCGCGGCCAGAATCGCCACGAAATAGACGGTCACGACCGCGCCGAGCAGGCCCGAGAAGACCGCTTCGCCGATTTTCGATGCATTGCCGTCTCCGGCAAGGGCGAGCAGCAGGCCCGAAATCGCGCCGATCACGGCCGCGAGCACCAGGAACACGATCACCAGCAGCGCATAGAACAGCAGCAGGCGGAAGCTGTTGCCCTTGGTCAGCAACCACGACCGCGTGAGCACGGTGACCGGGTTGGTGACGTGTTCGATCGCGATCACGGCGGGAACCAGCGAAATCTTGATGAAGGCGTAGATCGTCAGGATGAAGGCGGCGATGCCGGCAATGGCCATCAGCGGCGCCAGTCCGGTGGTGACCGTGACGGCGATCAGCAGGCCGACAGTCATGACCAGCCCCAGCGCAAACAGGATCTGCGCCACGAGGTAGGGCACGATGCCCACCAGTCCGGCCTTCAGCGCATCGCCGACGGTCGGCTTGGCCTGGTCGCGCAACAGGGCGAGCAGAGTGAGGATGCCGACGGTCTGGACCACGGCCATCAGGATGATCCACAGGGCGTTGTCCGAATAGAACCGTGTCATGAATGCCAGCGCCTCGCTTTCCTCGAGATGGGCGGGCGGCTGCATCGAGGGCACCAGCAGCGCGGCGGCAAGGCCCGGCAGAAAAAAGAAAATCCCGGCGACGATCAGCAGGACCTCGCGATTGGCCGTCACCATTTCGGCGGCCTCGCGCCATGCCCGGTTCATGTCGAATGTCATCGTCGCTGCTCCTGCCTCCAAACAGCCCCTTGATAAGCGAAGCGGTTGGGGCCACGCAATCGGCGATGACCCAGAGTTTCAACGACCGGATCGAATGGCGGCTGGAAACCGCGCCCGTGCCCTATCGCGCGGCGCTGGAGGAAATAACCGCGCGCAACGCCGCGATTGCCGGAGGCAGCGCGGACGAACTGATCTGGCTGCTGGAACACCCGCCCGTCTATACGGCGGGGACCAGCGCGGCCGCCGGTGAATTGCTCGATCCGCGGTTCGAAGTCGTCACGGCCGGGCGCGGCGGGCGTTACACCTATCACGGGCCGGGCCAGCGGGTCGGCTATGTCCTGCTCGATCTGTCGCGCCGGACCAGGGACGTGCGCCGGTTCGTCCATTGCCTCGAACAATGGGTGATCGCCACCTTGGCCGATTTCGGAGTGGAAAGCTGGAGCGTGCCCGAACGGGTCGGCATCTGGACCCGCGACATCGACGGATCGGAAGCCAAGATCGGCGCGATCGGCGTGCGCGTGCGGCGCTGGGTGACGATGCACGGCTTTTCCGTCAATCTTGCGCCCGACCTGTCCCATTTTGCGGGGATCGTGCCGTGCGGCATTTCCGAATATGGCGTCACCAGCCTGGAAAAACTCGGCATTCCGGTTGCGCCGGAGGAGTGGGATCGGGCATTGGTCGCCCGTGCCGGCGATTTCCTCGCCGCGCTGGAAACCCCCTGTGGAGAGCCCCGCGGATGATGATGCATCGTGTAATCCTGGCCCTGTCGCCCGCCGTCCTGCTGGCGGCCTGCGGGGATGACGCGTCCAGGAAAGAGGACGGCCGCACCGCTGCGGGCGAAGTGCTGGAAGGTTCGATCAGCGATGCGATGATCCCGCTCGACCAGCTGAAGTCGCAGGCGCCGCTGGCCGGGCCGGATAAAACGGCCGCATCGGCTGGTGCGGACGCCGCCGATGGGGAAGCCGGGGCAGAGGATGGGGCAACGCCCGCTACCGATGCGGCAACCGATCCCGTGGCCGCCGCGGTGGAGGCGAATTCGGAGCAGTAGGCCGAAGCAGCCTGCCCCAAGTCCGGTTCGTGTGAAAAGCGGCGTTGCGCAGGCCCACCCCCGGCCCCTCCCGCATGCGGGAGGGGAGCGAGACTTGCCGAACCGCAGGTGAGGCTAGTCGCAGCGGGGTGGGCAATTGGCCAGGGCCGCAACGGCCCGCAAGACGCCGCCTCTTTTCAGTCGCCGCTCGGGCCGAGGTCGCCCTTGCCGACGGTGCCGCTCGCCATTTCCAGCATCCGGTCGAGGCTCTTCTTGGCCGCCAGCCGCAGATCCTCGTCGATTTCGATCCGGGGCTGGAGGTCGCGCAGGGCGAGGTAGAGCTTCTCCATGGTGTTGAGCGCCATGTAGGGACAGATGTTGCAGTTGCAGTTGCCGTCCGCCCCCGGCGCGCCGATGAAGGTCTTGTCCGGCAGGGCCTTTTCCATCTGGTGGATGATGTGCGGCTCGGTGGCGACGATCAGCGTGTCGCCTTCGATCTCGTTGGCGTAGTTCAGGATGCCGCTGGTCGAACCGACGTAATCGGCATGGTCGACGATCGACGGCGGGCATTCCGGGTGCGCCGCCACAGGGGCGCCCGGATGCTGCTGCATCAGCTTCATCAGCTCGGTTTCGCTGAATGCCTCGTGGACGATGCACACGCCCGGCCAGAGCAGCATTTCCCGGTTGAACTTGCGCGACAGATAACCGCCCAGGTGCCGGTCGGGCCCGAAGATGATCTTCTGGTCGGCCGGGATCTGCTGCAGGATCGTTTCCGCGCTGGAAGAGGTGACGATGATGTCGCTGAGCGCTTTCACCTCGGTCGAGCAGTTGATGTAGGTCAGCGCGATATGGTCGGGATGCGCCTCGCGGAAGGCCTTGAACTTTTCCGGCGGGCAGGAATCTTCCAGGCTGCACCCGGCTTCGAGGTCGGGCAGGACGACGATCTTTTCCGGGGACAGGATCTTGGCCGTGTCGGCCATGAACTTCACCCCGCAGAAGGCGATCACGTCGGCATCGGTCGCCGCCGCCTTGCGGCTGAGCTCCAGCGAATCGCCGACATAGTCCGCCAGGTCCTGGATTTCCGCCTGCTGGTAGTAATGCGCGAGGATCACGGCATTGCGTTCCTTGCGCAGGCGTTCGATCTCGGCGCGGATGTCGATGCCGGTCAGGTCGGCGGTCTGAATAGTCATGGGCCCTTCCTGCGTTGGGTAATCATGTTTGTAACTCCCCTAGAGGGGGGAAGGGCCCGGACCCAAGAGCTTTTTGTCAGCTGCCCGCTGAGAGCGCTTGCGCCCACGCGATGACGGGGGCCGTCCGGGACAACAGTTCGACGCTCAGAACGCTGGCGAAAATCGCGGCGACACCCCACCACAGCGCCGGGTGGACGGCCCCGCGTATGCGCCGGTCGTGGACCATGACCACGCCGAGCAGGGCGGCTTGCAGCAGGCCTTCGACCCATGGGCCGGCAGCGCTCATCAGCACAGGTGGCAGGATCAGCCTGCCGAAGGCCGGCTCCATGACAGTGACGGTCGCAGCCAGCATCAGGCGGCGGTGCCATTCGGTCTTGCGGCGAAGCGCGATCGCAACGCCCAGAAGGATCGCGAACCAGACGAGGTGAACGGGCCCCAGCATCAGAAAATAGGCATTGGTGAACAGCGGCGGCACGCGGTGCATCGCCACGGCTTCGAGCGTGATGTAAGTGCCGATGAACAGCATGAAGGCGGCCAGTGCCACGCCGGTCCAGCCGAGCTTGCGATGCAGGGCCATGTTGCCGCTGGTGGCAAGGTAGTTCTGCGCAATGAACAGGCCGAGCCAGGCGAGCATCGTTATCCCGTGGACGTGTACGGCGATCGGCGCGGTGGCGTAGTTGGCGTAACCCCTCAGCGCCCATTGCGCGAAGGCGAAGACGACGAATACGGAAACGGCAATGGCAAGACGCAGGAAAAAGGCCTGGTCCTGCCTATAGGCAGCGGCTTGGCTGTTCATGATGATTTCTCCCCGCCGGGGTTTTTCTCGGCGGCGGGAAACTATTCTTTCGTGAACGATTCGCGAAGTGGAATTATATTAGGGAAGGGTCAGGCGGCGAGCGTCCAGTCCTCGCCCTGGCGGACGACTTCGCCGCGCTGTTCGAGATCGATCAGGTGGGCAAGGACGGACATGCCCGCCGCCGGATGGAGTGCGGGATCGGTACCCTTGTACATTTCCGGCACCATGACCGGGATCGCCTGCGGCCCCTTTTCGAGCTGGCGCAGGATTTGCCGTTCGCGCTGGCGGCGGTGGCCGATCATCCCGCGCACCAGCTGGCGGGGCTTTTCCACCGCGGGGCCGTGCGCCGGGTAGTAGATGCGGTCTTCCCGGTCGTGCAGCAATTGCAGCGAGCGCATGTAGTCCGCCATGTCGCCGTCGGGCGGGGACACCACGCTGGTCGACCAGCCCATCACGTGGTCGCCGGTGAACAGCGCGCCGCTTTCTTCCAGTGCGAAACACAGGTGGTTGGAGGTATGGCCGGGCGTGGCGACGGCCCGTAGCGTCCAGCCGTCGCCGCCGACAGTCTCGCCATGGCCGAGGACGCGGTCGGGCGCATAAGTCGCGTCGAACGGGGCGTCGGCGCGCGGCCCTGCCGTGTCGAGCATGAGCGGCGCGCAGCCGGTCACTTCCGCCCCGGTCAGTTCCCGCAGCGGGACGGCGGCGGGCGAATGGTCGCGGTGGGTGTGCGTGCAGCAGATCGCCGTCACGCGGGCATCGCCGATCGCGGCGGTCAGCGCGTCGAGATGCGCGGGGTCGTTCGGGCCCGGATCGATCACTGCCAGCGCATCGGGGGTGCCGATCAGGTAGGTCTGGGTGCCGGTATAGGTAAACGGCGAAGGGTTGGGCGCGAGCACCCGCCGCACGAACGGTTCGAGTTCTTCGACCTTGCCGGTCGGCCAGGGGCGGGTGGGCGCATCCATACGGTGGCATATGGGGGCTCGATGCTGTTAAGTCGAGGGCAGGCGCGGTTGGTGCATCCACGGGAGAGACGATGACGCAAGAGCTGATCCTGGTGCTCGACGAGGGCACGACCTCGACCCGGGCGATGCTGTTCGGCCTCGACGGACGGGTGGAAGCCGTGGCCCAGCGGGAGCTGACGCAATTCTACCCGGCGCCCGGCCTTGTCGAACACGACCCGCGCGAAATCTGGGAAAAGACGCTCGCCTGCGCGCAAGAAGCGGTGGAGCGGGCAGGCGGGGCCGGGGCGATTGCCGCCATCGGAATCACCAACCAGCGCGAGACGGTCGTCGCCTGGGATCGCAAGACGGGCGAACCGCTCGCGCGGGCGCTGGTATGGCAGGACCGGCGCACGGCGGACCAGTGCCGCCGCCTGAAGGACTAGGGAGTGGAGCCGGAAGTGCAGGCGAAGACCGGCCTGCTGCTCGATCCCTATTTCTCGGCGACCAAGATGCACTGGCTGCTGGCGAACGAGCCGGCCGTGGCCGATGCGGCGGCGTCCGGCCGCCTGGCGCTGGGCACGGTGGAAAGCTGGCTGGTCTTTCGCCTGAGCGGCGGCGCGCACCTGAGCGATGCGGCCAATGCCAGCCGCACCCTGCTGCTGCCGCTGGAGGAGAGGGGCTGGGACGAAGGCCTGTGCGCGCTGTTTGGCGTGCCTGCCGAAGCCCTGCCGGAAGTGACGGACAATACCGGCGAACTGGCCCGGACCTTGCCGGACCTGCTTGGCCGGGCCTTGCCGGTCACGGGCATGGCGGGCGACCAGCAGGCGGCGACGATCGGCCAGTCGTGCCTTTCGCCCGGCGACACCAAGGCGACATATGGCACCGGGGCCTTCATCCTCGCCAATACGGGGGACAAGGTGCCGCACTCGCGGAACCGGCTGCTGGGCACGGTCCTGTGTCAATACGCGGGCAAGCGGAGCTATGCGCTGGAAGGTTCGGTCTTCGTTGCCGGCAGCCTGGTCAAATGGCTGCGGGATTCGTTCGGGATTATCGGCAGTGCCGGGGAAACCGAGGCGCTGGCCCGTTCCGTCCCCGACAGCGGCGGGGTGGTGATCGTGCCCGCCCTGTCCGGCCTCGGCGCGCCGCATTGGCGGCCCGAGGCGCGCGGGGCGATCCACGGCATCACCTTTGCCACCGGCAAGGCGCACATCGCCCGTGCCGCGCTGGAAGCGATGGCTTGCCAGACGTACGACCTGGCCGAAGCCTTCGCCGCCGACGGGGCGCCGTGGTCGCGCCTCAGGATCGACGGCGGGATGAGCGCCAACGACTGGCTGGCACAGGACCTTGCCGACATGCTCGACTTGCCGGTCGAACGCCCCGATTTCGTCGAGACCACGGCGCTTGGCGCGGCCATGCTGGCGGCTGTAGGGGCGGGGCTGTTCCCCGATCTGGAGACGGCGGGCGCGGCGATGGGTGGCGCGCGGCGCAGCTTCGTGCCGCAGATGGACGAGGCCACGCGTAACGAGCGGCTGGCCCGGTGGCAGGCGGCGCTTGCGGCCGTCTAGCCGCTTGCGTCATTGCGAGTGCTATTGCGGGGAGCGTTGCGGCGTCAGCCCGGGAAAGAGTGCAACTGTTGCCCCAGCCGGTCGCGCAAGCGGTGGATCGCGCTGGGATGCATGGCGAACTTGTCGTGCCAGGCGCGGTCGAGCCGTTCGATCCGGGCATAGAACCGTTCGGTCTTCTCGACCAGTTTGTGCAGGTGCGGCGGCAGCATGGCCGCCTGTTGGGGGTCCGACCGGCTCGGGCGGCTGGGCAGGCGGCCGCTGCGGCGCAGCTGAAATTCGCTGATCTCGCCATTGAAATAGGCCCGCTGGTTCAGCAGCCAGGCGATCACGTGCATCATCCGCGTGGTGGTGCGCAGCGCCTCGCACGACAGGGCGACGCGGGCCAGATCCTCGTCTTCGACCACTTCGTCGATCCGCCCGGCGAAGTCGAAAGCCGCACGAACGTCATCGGCAAGGAGCAACGCTTCGGAATAGAGCCCCTCGATAATCGGGCGGTTGAGGTCGGCCGGTGTCGTCATCGTCGCCTTGCGCTAATCCAGCGCGCGCGCGAGCGCTACTGCCCGGCGGCACTTATCGTCGACGAATTTCGGATTGTCCCCAGTCGGAACTGTTTTTGCGGTGAACGGTGCGCGAAGCGGGGCCGTCCTGCCGCGTACGGGACGCGGATGAAATGGCCCAAAAGTCAGGCGATGATGTCGGGCAGCAGTGCGTCCTCGATCAGGGCGATCTGGTCCTTGAGGCGCAGCTTGCGTTTTTTCAGGCGGGCGATCTGCAACTGGTCCGGGCTGCCCGATGCGGTCAGCGCATCGATGGCGGCGTCGAGATCGCGATGTTCGATCCGCAAGGTTTCCAGGCGCTTGCGCATCTCTTCTTCGGTCACAGCCCTACCCGATCGCTGGAGCCATTGCTGGCGTTTCGTCCTGCCACGGCAAGAACCCGTCGCACGGGATACCGAAGGCGTTTTGCAAAATAGGCATAATGTGATTGGATGACAATCGCGGGCCGCGCCGGAGAAGCGTGAGTCGCGGAACAAGGTTCGGGGACCATGTGAAACCTTGCAAGGAGGTACCCTATGGAATCGTCACACATCAGTGCATTGCAGCTCAAGCATCGGGGCATCGAACAGCAGCTCCGCGAGGAAATGAGCCGCCCCGCGCCGGATGAGACGATCATCCAGTCCCTCAAGAAGCGAAAATTGCGAATCAAGGAGGCCCTCACGCAGATGTGAAGGGCCCGGCCGGGCCGGTGAACCGCCTGCGCGCGGGGATCCGGCCCCAGGCCGGTTTTCCGTTGGCCGAAAGCCATTCCAACGGCTTATTGCCACCAAGGTCGTTCCAAAATGCGCCGATCTGCTATAGGCGCAATCTATGACCACCGCCACTGCAGCAGCCCGCACGATCCTGACCCGGTTGCACGAGGTCATGGCATCGCGTCTGCATGCCCAGGCCAAGCTCAACCAGGTGGTCGAGATCATCGGGGATAGCCTCAACAGCGAGGTGTGTTCGATCTACCTCCTGCGGGAAGGGATGCTGGAACTGTTCGCCACCCGCGGCCTTGCGCAGGAAGCGGTGCACGTCACCCGGATGGCGGTGGGCGAAGGTCTGGTCGGCACGATCGCCGAAAATATCGAGACGCTGAACCTCGCCGAAGCGACCGCCCATCCGGACTTCTCCTACCGGCCGGAAACGGGCGAAGACAAATTCCATTCCTTCGCCGGCGTGCCGATCGTGCGGCACGAACGCGCCGTGGGCGTGCTGTCGGTGCAGCATGTCGACCCGCGCCGTTACGAAGACGTGGAGATCGAGGCGCTGCAGACCACCGCCATGGTGCTGAGCGAACTGATCGCCAATGCCGAACTGGTCGACGAGGAGGACCTGCTCGGCAACAACCCGTCGCTCAGCGGGCCGGAGATCATCCCGGGGCTGACACTGGTCAAGGGTCTGGCCCGCGGCACGGCGGTCTACCACCAGCCGCGCGTCACGATCGAACACGTCGTTGCGGAAGATACCGAAGCGGAACGGCAGCGCGTCTACCTCGCGTTCGACAAGATGCGCGAACAGATCGACCGGATGGCCAACCAGGCCGAATTCGGCGTCGGCGGCGAACATGAGGAAGTCCTAGCGACCTACAAGATGTTCGCATACGACGAAGGCTGGGCGCGGCGCATCAACGAGGCGATCGATTCCGGCCTGACCGCCGAAGCCGCGATCGAACGCGTCCAGCAGCGAACCCGCATGCGCATGCGCGAGATCGACGACCCGTTGCTGGCCGACCGGATGCACGACCTGGAGGATCTCTCCAACCGCCTGTTGCGGATCGTGTCCGGCCAGCTGGGCACTGCCGCGGCCAAGGGCCTGCGCGAGGATTCGATCCTGCTCGCCCGCAATCTCGGTCCTGCCGAGCTGCTCGAATACGACAAGCGGCGGCTGAAAGGCGTGGTGCTGGAAGAAGGCTCGCTCACTTCGCACGTGGTGATCGTGGCACGGGCCATGGGCGTGCCGGTGCTGGGCCGCGTGCGCGGGTTGCGCGGGCTGGTGCGCGAAGGCGACCAGCTGCTGCTCGATGCCGATGCCGGTACCATAACCACGCGGCCCAGCCCGCCGATGGTCGAAGCGTTCGATGCGCGTTTCGCCAAGAACAAGGAACGCCAGGCGGCCTATGCCAAGCTGCGCGACGTCCAGCCGGTCAGCCTCGACGGCCAGCGGATCATGGTGATGATCAACGCCGGCCTGCGCGACGACATGCCGATGCTGAACCTGACCGGCGCCGACGGCATCGGCCTGTTCCGCACCGAGTTCCAGTTCCTCGTCGCGGCCGCCATGCCCCAGCGCGACCGCCAGATGCGCCTCTATCGCGATGTGCTGGACACGGCCGGCAACAAGCCGGTGATTTTCCGCACGGTCGATATCGGGGGCGACAAGGCGCTGCCCTACCTGCGCGATGAAGACAGCGAGAACGACGAGAATCCGGCGATGGGATGGCGCGCCTTGCGCCTCGCTCTCGAGCGCGAGGGGCTCCTGAAAGCGCAGGCCCGCGCCTTGCTCGAAGCTTCCGCGGGGCGGACGCTCAACGTGATGTTCCCGCTGGTGTCGGAGCCGTGGGAATTCGACGCCGCGTGCGAAGTGTTCGAAACCCAGCGGCAATTCCTCAAGCAGCAGAAGAAGAAGCTGCCCGAGGCGATCAATTTCGGCGTCATGCTGGAAGTGCCGGCCCTGGCCGAAATGCTCGACGTCATGCTGCCGAAGCTGTCGTTCATTTCGATCGGGACCAACGACCTCACACAATTTCTCTTCGCCGCCGACCGCGCCAATCCGAAGCTGGCCGAGCGTTACGACTGGCTCAGTCCGTCGATCCTGCGTTTCGTGCGCCGGGTGGTGAAGACCGCCGGCGAAGCGGGCGTGCCGGTGGGTGTGTGCGGCGAGATGGGCGGGCGCCGGCTGGAGGCCCTGGCCCTGCTGGGTGTCGGCATCAGGCGCCTGTCGATCACGCCCGCGGCCGTCGGGCCGATCAAGGAACTGGTGTGCAAGACGAACGTGGCCGATATCACTGCCGCCATAGACCAATGGCTGGCTTCGCCGCCTGCCGACCTGCGCGCGCAAGTGCGGCAATGGGCGCTCGATCACGGCCTTGAAAGCGACTGAGCCCGCTTGGTCGATAAGGGTTTGCCGCAGGTAGGCA
>JAQVEQ010000319.1 GCA_028697875.1 Novosphingobium sp.
GCGCCGGCATGGCACTGGGCGGTGTCAACTCGAATCCCGTGAGCCTTGCCGCCCGCGGCAGCTTCGCCTCCTTCACGCCCGCCTCCGTCGATCCGCGCCTGGCCAAGCTGATTGCCGAACGTGGCACGGCCGCCGGGCGGCTGATGCGCTTCACGCCCGCCGGCGCGGCGAACCGCCCCGATCGTTCGGTGACTGTCGCCATCCGCGTCGACGACGAAACGGCCCGCGCGATCTCCGTCCGCCAGGCAATCGATGCCGTGAAGGGCGAACCCGGTCAAGGCACCGTGCTGATCGCCCCGACCCGCTACGATCTGGGCGTGGCCCGCGGCTACCGCAGCTTCGCCCAGCCGCTGACTCAGCCGAGCGAACTGCGCAAGATCGACATGCCCGACCTGTCGACTTTCAAGTCCGGCCAGTCCGACGCCAATTCCAGCGGCAAGCCGAGCCGGTTCAGCGCCCGCATCGCGCTTGAGGAAAGCGGCAATGCCGGCCGCGCTCCGCGCACGTTCGAAGCCGTTGACGCACAGCGCCTCGATGTCGGCGGCAGCTATCGCCTGACCCGGAACCTCAATGTGACAGCCGGTGTGCGGTATTCGCAGGAGCGGGATCGCCTGACTCCGTTGACCGACGGGACGCAGGACAGTCAGGCCGTTTACGTCGGCACTCAGTTCCGCTTCTAAGACCGGCTGCCAACACTCTAAATTCTTAGCCTAAAGCGTCTTTGTGCGCTTGCCCGGCCATGCAGCTTTGCATAAGCTTGTTCCGTTGGGACCTGCTGAGAGGAGCCTTTATGGCACGGGTAGCGATCGTTACGGGTGGCACGCGCGGTATCGGGGAAGGCATCTGTCTTGCCCTGAAGGAACAAGGGCGGACTGTCGTTGCCAACTATGCCGGCAACGAGGAAAAGGCCCGCGCTTTCACCGAACGAACGGGTATCCCCGCCTACAAGTTCGATGTCGGCGACCACGAGGCGACAATGGCCGGGTGCAAGAAGATCGAGGACGAAATCGGCCCGGTCGATATCGTCGTGAACAACGCCGGCATCACGCGCGACGGCGTCCTCCACAAGATGACTTGGGAAGACTGGAACGAAGTCATCCGGATCAATCTCGGCGGTTGCTTCAACTTGGCCAAGGCGACGTTCCCCGGCATGCGCGAGCGCGGCTGGGGCCGGGTGGTCAACATCGGTTCGGTCAACGGCCAGGCTGGCCAGTACGGGCAGGTGAACTATGCCGCGGCCAAGTCCGGCATTCACGGCTTCACCAAGGCGCTGGCCCAGGAAGGCGCGAAATTCGGCGTGACGGTGAATGCGATCGCACCGGGCTATATCGATACCGAAATGGTCGCAGCTGTGCCGCAGCCGGTGCTTGAGAAAATCATCGCCAAGATCCCGATCGGGCGGTTGGGCCATGCGGACGAAATCGCCCGCGGCGTGGCCTTCTTCACTGCGGACGATGCGACTTTCGTCACCGGCTCGACCATGTCGATCAACGGCGGCCAGCACATGTATTGAGGCGACGGATGCGACGCATCCTTCGTCAGGCTCGGGACGAGCGGGGGGTTCGCCTGGTCTGCCCCCCGCTCCGGCGACGCCTGTCGAAACCCGCGCCCGACCTTGGCCCCGGATGACAATACCCTATCACCCCCCGGTCAAACGCTCGGTCGAAATCGCCGGCCACAAGACCTCGATCAGCCTCGAACCCCTGTTCTGGGACATGCTGAAAGATGCCGCAGCACACGAAGGGGTGCCGGTCAACGCGTTGATCGCCCGAATCGACGCCGAACGCATCCAAGCCGGCACGCCGCCCGGGCTGGCTGGCGCGATCAGGCTGTGGCTGGTCGCGAGCGGCCGATAGGGCGGCCTAGTAGTTTCCCGGCGGATCGCTCGCAGGGAAACTCTCGTCGCCGTCTTCCTCGACTTCGGTCCACGGTTCCTTGCAGGGATCGCGCATCGCGTCCGGACCGGCATCCCTGACCTGGGTCGCATTGCCCGGCGCGCCCTGGCCTTCCGCAAAAGCAGCCGGAGCGGAGGAGGAAGGTTTCCTGCGCCACGCCCCGAAGGCAATCGCCCCTGCAATTCCCATGATCGCCAGTGTCACAATGCGCATCGTCTCGCTCCCTACCGGTTGCACTGCACCAACGCACTGGTGCCGATAAAGGTCCGCTCTTCTAGTCTCCGCCGACACGCTCCACATTCGCGCCGAGCAGGGACAGTTTTTCTTCCAACCGTTCGTAGCCGCGATCGAGGTGGTAGAGCCGGTGGACCTGGGTCTGCCCTTCCGCCGCCAGCCCGGCGATCACCAGGCTCATCGAGGCGCGCAGGTCCGTCGCCATGACTTCCGCGCCTGTCAGTTTCGGCACGCCGTGGACAATGGCGGTACGGCCCGAAGTCTCGATATTCGCGCCCATGCGGTTCAATTCGGGCACGTGCATGTAGCGGTTTTCGAAAATCGTCTCTGTCAGCACGCTGGTGCCTTCCGCCCGGCAGAGCAGGGCCATCAGCTGCGCCTGCATGTCGGTGGCGAAGCCCGGATAAGGCGCGGTGGACAAGGTCACCGGGCGGATCGGGCCATCGGCATGGACGTGGAGGCCGCCCGCGACCGGCTCGACCGAAACGCCCGCTTCGCGCAGTGCCTGCACCGTCGCTTCCATTTCCTCGAAATTGGCGCCTTTCAGCATCACTTCCCCGCCGGTGATCGCCGCCGAGATCGGAAG
>JAQVEQ010000320.1 GCA_028697875.1 Novosphingobium sp.
CGCGTTTCATGTGGCCTCCTTGACTGTGGTGAGGGCAGCGATACCGGCACGTGCGACCTGGGCGTCCTCGCCCGACCGGACACCGGAGACCCCCACGGCCCCGATCACCGTGCCCTCGACGATGATGGGCTCGCCGCCTTCGAGCGGGACGACCGGCATCTTCAGTGCGGCGAAGCGACCGTTGTTGACCATGTCCTCGAAGGTGCGACTGGGCTTGCCGCTCAGCACGCAGGTGCGTGCCTTCTCCGGCGCCACCAAGGCACTCATCGGCGGCGCGTCGTCCAGGCGCTGCAGCCAGAGCGGATGCCCGCCGGCATCGCACACGGCGATGCTGACGGCCCAGTTGTTGCTGCGCGCTTCGGATTCCGCCGCGGCCGCGATGCGCTTCACGTCGTCCAGCGTCAGCAGTTTCGTGCTTCTCATGGGGTGTCTCCTCCTTGGTTCTGATGAATCGGCAGTCACGTAATCAGGATGGCGCGGAAGTCATTCACGTTGGTCAAGGTCGGCCCGGTGACGAGCGAGTCGCCGAGCGCCTCGAAAAAGCCATGGCCATCGTTGTCGTCCAGTCTGTCACGCGGGCGAATGCCCTTTGCCCAGGCCCGCGACAGCGTGTCGGGGGCGACGAAGGCGCCGGCGATCTCCTCTAGACCGTCCACGCCGTCGGTGTCGCCGGCGACGGCATGGACGCCGGGGGTGCCGTCGAGCGCGAGCGCCAGCGACAGCAGGAACTCGACGTTGCGTCCGCCGCGTCCCGCGCCGCGCACGGTCACGGTGGTCTCGCCGCCCGAGAGCAGTACGCACGGCGGGGGTACGGGCTGCCGCTGGTGTCGGGTCTGGAGCGCGATGCCGGCCATCACCTTGCCCACCTCGCGCGCTTCGCCTTCGATGCTGTCGCCGAGCAGGACGGGCGTCACGCCTTCGAGCGCGGCGACCTTGGCGGCCGCCTTGAGCGCCATCTGGGGTGTCGCGATCAGGTGGGTGACGACGCGGGCGAGCCGGTCATCGCCGGGCTTGACGGTCTCGCCCGCGCCGCTTTCCAGCAGCCGCCACGCGCCGGGCGGAAGTTCGATGCCGTAGCGGCGGACGATATCGAGCGCGTCCGCACAGGTGGTCGGATCGGCCACGGTGGGGCCGGATGCGATATCCACCGGATCGTCGCCGGGAACGTCCGAGATCAGGAGATTGACGACCCGCGCCGGGTGGCACGCGGCGGCCAGACGCCCGCCCTTGATGCCGGAGAGGTGGCGGCGGACGCAATTCATCTCCGAGATCGTGGCGCCGGACCGAAGCAGTGCGCGGTTGATCGCCTGCTTGTCGGCGAGCTCGATGCCTTCTCCCGGAAGGGGCAGCAGGGCGGAGCCGCCACCGGAGATCAGGCAGATCACGAGATCGTCCTCGGTCAGGCCACGCACCTGTTCAAGCATGCGCCGGGCGGCACCGAGGCCGGCGGCGTCGGGAACCGGGTGGGACGCCTCGACGATCTCGATGCGTTCGCAGGGCACGGCGTAGCCGTAGCGGGTGACGACGAGACCGGAGAGCGGGCCTGTCCACGCCCGCTCGAGTGCCTGCGCCATGGCGGCGGAGGCCTTGCCGGCGCCGATCACCAGCGTGCGGCCTTTGGGGGGCGCCGGGAGAAACCGGGGGATGCAGTGTGCGGGCTGGGCTGCCTGGACGGCCGCGTTGAACATGGCGGCGAGCAGTTCGCGCGGTGAGGTGTTCATGCTGGATCCTGTGCTTTGAGCCTAATGACTGCGGTGCGTCGACGTCGCTGACGCACGTGGGCGGTGTCGCGCGCTGCGTCAGCGCGTGCCGAGGTCGGAGAAGCGAATCGCTTGCGCGCCCTTCCAGAGTACGGTCCGGCCCATTTCGTAGAGCTGGTCGACGCCCTCGACCACGGTGAGGAAGTGATTCCCCGCGAGCTGCCCCATCTTGCTGGCGAAGCAGCTGCTGCCGTATGCGAAGAGGATCTCGGTCTCGGAAAATCCGCCCGGGTAGAGGAGGATGTCGCCGCGCGAGGGGTGGCTGGTGTGGTTCTCGAAGCCCAGCCCGGTGTCGAACTCGCCGAGCGGCACCCACACCGCCTCGCCGCTCCAGCGCGAGTGGATCACCTGGTTGGAGAAGGGCAGCAGTTCCAGAAAGGCGGCGCAGGTCTTCGGCGCGGCGCTTTCCTCCATGCGGGCGACGAAGCGGAACGAACCGACATCGATGGCGAGGTGACGCATCGGAATCTCCTTGAGTAGGTGGGCGGCGCGCCGGGGAGTGCGTGCCGCCCGGGGGGACGCCGGTCGGTGCCGGCGTCTCATACCCCATGGGTGACAGGGGCGGGCGTGCCGCTCGTGCAGCCGGAATGCCCGCTGGTGCAAGGCCGCTTACTGGCCGATCTCGTAGTTGGCCATCTTCTCCAGCGCCCGCACCATTGCCGAGTGGTCCCACTTCGCACCGCCATGCGCGGCGCAGGCATTGAAGAGCTCTTGCGCCGTGGCCGTGTTCGGCAGCGACACGCCGAGCTGGCGTGCGGTGGTGAGCGCCAGGTTCAGGTCCTTCTGGTGCAGTTCGATGCGGAACCCCGGATCGAAGCTGCGCTTGACCATGCGTTCGCCGTGCACCTCGAGGATACGCGAGTTGGCGAAGCCGCCCATCAGCGCCTGGCGCACCTTGGCCGGGTCGGCGCCGGCCTTGGCGGCCAGCAGCAGGGCCTCGCCGACCGCCTCGATG
>JAQVEQ010000321.1 GCA_028697875.1 Novosphingobium sp.
GAAAAGCTCGGCTACGGCCCGGAAGCCCGCGAGGCCTCGCTGGCCGCGGCGAAGGAGGAAATCGCCAGGCTGTGATTCCATGCGGGGCCGGACCATCCCGGCCCCGCAATGGCATGAGTTCTGTCGCAATTTGTCGCGCGAGCAGGGCAAATTGTCGTAGAAAAGTAACCCCGGCGGACCGTTCATTCGAGGTTGTGGATCATAACGCCACCGACTGCGTTATCGAATACACAAGGTGAAAGGACCCTGATTATGCGCAAGTTCATCCTTGCCGCCACGCTCGCCGCAGTTGCACTTCCCGCCGCCCCCGCGCTGGCCGATCCGCCGCGCCATGCGCCTGCCTATGGCTACAGCGACAACGACCGCCACGGCCACTACGACAGGTACGACCGGCGCGACCGGTACGACCGGCGCAACATGTACGACAACCGCGGCCGGTATCGCGAACCGCACGTACTCCGCCGCAACGACCGCATCTGGCGCGGCCGCGACGGCCGCTATTACTGCCGCCGCGACAACGGCACGACCGGTCTCGTGATCGGGGCGGCGCTGGGCGGCCTCGCCGGCCACGAAATCGCCGGTTACGGCGACAAGGCGGTCGGCACGCTGCTGGGTGCGATCGGCGGCGGCCTGCTGGGCCGCGAGATCGACCGCGGCGACCTGCGCTGCCGCTAAGCGGGTGAACGCCGGGCGAAGCCTCCTGCCCTTCCTCCGAGGGACAGGAGGTTTCGCGCTGCGGTGGCAGGGGCCTCATCGCGCCGGGCCATCCCTCTCGCCAACCGTGCCCCGATCTGCCATGCCTCCGGCGAATGCCGCCACAACCATAGGCCCCGCACCTTGGGGCCCACAAACATCAGGCAGGGCAAAGGATGACAGCCACATTCGCCCCGGTTCCGCTCGGTCCGATCATGACCGGCAGGGCACGCGCCTTTCGCGGCGAGGAGGCCAGCGCCATCGCCAAGGTCCCCGTGGCCGGCCCCGTCCGCATCGGCCCGCTGGGGCTGGAAGGCGACGAACAGGCCGACCGGGTCAACCATGGCGGGCCCGACAAGGCGATCCACCACTACGCGCTCGATCACTATCCGGTGTGGGAAAGCGAGATCGGCCCCCATCCGCTGCTGGCCGCGCCGGGCGGCTTCGGGGAGAATATCTCCACCACCGGCCTGACCGAAAGCGGCCTGTGGATCGGCGACCGGCTGCGGCTGGGCACGGCGCTGGTCGAAGTCAGCCACGGCCGCCAGCCATGCTGGAAGATCGACCACCGTTTCCAGCGCAAGGGCGTGACCGCGCGGGTGATCCAGACCGCCCGCTCCGGCTGGTATTACCGCGTGATCGAACCCGGCACGGTGCAGGAAGGCGACAGGCTGGAACTGGTCGCGCGCGGCCACGAAGGCTGGAGCGTGGAGCGGGTGTTCCGCCTGCTCCTGCCCGGCAAGCCCGCGCGCGACGGCGACGCGATCCGCGAACTGCTCGGCCTCGCCGCGCTGGCCGAAGCGTGGAAGGCGCGGGCCAGGACATTGCTCGGGCAATAGGCGTCCGCCCGCTTTCCTACTCGCGGCAAATATGCTCCATTGGCCGCGTGACGCATCCAGCCCGCCCTCTTCTGCCAAGCCGTTTTCCGCCCTGCCCGGGCCTGCCCAGAGCCATTCGGGAGGAGGCCCGCGCTTTTCCCCCTGAACCCTGTCACTTGTGTCAACTTCGCTGCAATCCCGCGGGCTTCGCGGCATGAGCAGGCCTGCCGTGCTCGTTACCGGCGGGGCCAAGCGAATCGGCTCGGCCATCTGCCGCGCCTTCGGCGAGGCGGGCTGGCACGTCGTGGTCCACTACGGCCGCTCGCGCGAGGAGGCCGAAGCGCTGGCCGCGTCCCTCCCCTCGGCCGAAATCGTGCAGTGCGACCTGGCAGACGCCCCGGCGGCGGCAGCCATGGTGGAAATGCTGGCCGCACGGCTCGACGATTGGCGGGTGCTGGTCAACAACGCCTCGGTCTTCGGGCACGACAGCGTCCACGCGCTCGATCCGGCGGTCTATGGCGAAGCCATGCGGGTCAACGCGGAAACCCCGGCCTTCATGACGCAGGCCTTCCTGGCCGCCGCGCGCACCGGCAGCGGCCGCCGGGCGATCCAGATCCTCGACCAGAAGCTCGACAATCCGAACCCGGATTTCTTTTCCTACACCATGAGCAAGCACGCGCTGGCATCGACCATCCCGATGATGGCCAAGGCCCCGCGCGACCCGGCCGACCGCATCTACGGCCTGTGCCCCGGCGCGATCCTCGCCAGTCACGACCAGACGGCGGAAGAGGCGGACCGTTCGCACCTGCTCAACCTGCTGGAGCGGCGGACCTGGCCGGAGGAAATCGCGCAAGGCGTGCTGTTCCTGGCCTCCGGCGCACTGGCCAGCGGGGAATTGCTGTTCGTCGATTCCGGCCAGCACCTGCTCGCCCAGTCGCGCGACGTGATCTACCTCGAACGCGAAGGACTGGAAGCATGAGAGGGGCGGGAAGCATGAGAAGGACGGGCGCATGAAGCGGCACGCCCTGTCCACCCGCCTGTGGCACTGGGTGAACCTGGCGTGCCTGGTCGTGCTGTTCATGTCCGGCCTCAACATCTCGAACGCCCATCCCCGGCTCTACTGGGGCCAGTGGGGCTTCGCGCCGGACCAGGCCTGGCTGTACCTGCCCCGCTTTCCCGGCTGGCTGACGAT
>JAQVEQ010000322.1 GCA_028697875.1 Novosphingobium sp.
TGCCGAAATCGGGATGTTGCCGCGAAACGGCACGCACATCAGCGCCGCACCGGCGATCTGCACGCCCGGAATCAGCGCGAAGATTCCGACCAAAAGCCCGACCGCGACACCGCGCGGCACCGAACGGCGGGTAAACCGGAACAGCTCCTGCCGACGCGCGAAAGGCGCCGTGAAGCGATTCGCCTCGAGCTGCTCATGCGTCGGCATCTGGCTGTGCAACCAGCGCCCCATGCGGGAAAGAAAGCTATTCATCGATTTTCCCGCAAGATCCTGGCCTGATCGCGCTTCCAGTCGCGCTCCTTGATGGTGTGGCGCTTGTCCGCCGCGTTCTTGCCCTTTGCAAGCGCCAGTTCGACCTTGGCGCGGCCCCGGCTGTTGAAATAGATCGAGAGCGGCACCAGCGTCATACCCTTGCGCTCGACCGCGCCTTGCAGACGCTCGATCTCGCGTTCGTGCAGCAGCAGCTTGCGCGGCCGCTTTAGCTCGTGATTGAAGCGGTTTCCGTGGCTGAATTCGGGCACGTTGGCATTGACCAGCCAGCATTCGCCGTTCCTGATCTCCGCATAGGCTTCGGCGATCGAGCCCTCGCCGAAGCGCAGGCTCTTCACCTCGGTTCCGGTGAGCGCGATTCCGGCCTCGAACTTGTCCTCGATATGATAATCGAAGCGGGCCTTGCGGTTCTCGGCGACGGTCTTGACCTTGTCGAATGTGGAATGCTGCGGACGTGCCATGATGCAGCGCCATGTAGGGACAGACGCGCCAAAAGAAAACGTTCGTTTCGGTAAACCGCATCGGCAGCGGGGCCTGCGTCAGTCGTGCTGGAGATAAATGTCCAAATGCACGAGCTTTCCGGCCTCGTCGAACTGGTAGACCGTGCAGGAATTGACCACCGTTTCGGTGCCCCCGCGCGGGTGGTTGTGTTCGGTCAGTTCCAGGAACACGCGGTCGCCCACTTCGCTGATGCGGTGGAATTCGGCCCGGAAATCAGTGGTGGTCGCCCACATCATCAGCAGCTTGCGGTAAACGTCCCAGCCCATGTCGACCTTGTCGTTGCCGACGCGGCGGAATTTCGCGGTGTCGAGCATGGCCGCCAGTTCGTCCCAGCCCGTTTCGTCGAAACCGGGTTCCTTGGCCTTTTCAACCGTGCGCTTGATGCAATCGGTATAGGCCAGAACCTTCAGGGCATATTCGCCGGTCACTGCATCGCGATCGGTCCAGGTGGATGCCGTCTTCAGGCTCGTCATGCCGCGCTCTCCCGCTTTTTCGATTCGTATTGGCGATACAATGTTCACAAAGCCGACACGCAAGGCAACAGAACAAGGCGGCACTGCGGGCGGCTTGGATATCGGGGGATTAAATCCCTGAAACCCTTCGCAAAAAACTTGCCATAAATGGGACTTAGAGGAACACTTATTGCAATTTTGAAATGACCCTGGGGGGAACAAGGCGGGTGTTCAGTTTCGCGCGGCCAGTGTCTTCGGCACTGGTGCTTGTCGTCGCATCTCTTTCCGTATCGGCTCAGGCGAATACCGCCGCCGACATTCCGCTGGAAGCCTATGGCAACCTGCCACTCGTGGAAGACATGGCCATATCGTCCGCCAGTGGCGACAAAATCGCCTTCGTTGCCGTGGTCAAGGGCGAGCGGCGCGTGGTTGTCGTCGATTCGGCCAATCGCCCGCTCGTCAACGCCCCGGCCGGACGTTCCAAGCTGCGCAGCGTCGACTGGGCAGGCGATGACTTCGTTCTTGTCACCAACAGCACGACAGCCTCGCTGGGGCCGATGTTCACGGCATCGAAATATGAATTCACCGGCACGATTGTCATCCCGATGGATGGAAGCAAGGCGCAATTCGTCTTCTCCAAGACCAAAGGCATCGCCAATACGACGCGGGGCCGGTACGGCCTGCGCAAGATCGACGGGGAGTGGAAAGGCTACTTCGGCGGGATCGCCCTTGATGTCGACGGCGTGTCAACGCGCTGGCGCCATGGCCGCACCACGCTTTACGGCGTTGACCTGGCGACGAACAGAGCACGGATAGCTGCCGGCCCCGGCGCGGAAGACCACTATCGTGACTGGCTGGTCGACGAGAATGGGGAGATTGCCGTCACGCTCGATATCGATCGCAACAACGGCAAGTGGCAAATCACCAACGAAAATCGTGACACACTGGCGCGAGGTGTCGATCTGACGGGCGACATCAGCCTGATTTGCTTCGGCAAGGATGGCACAAGCTTCCTCTATGCCCTAGAGGACGAGGACGGCAACACGCGCTGGTTCGAAGTTCCGTTGGCGGGCGGTGAGACCGTAGAGGTCCTGCCCGAAACCCGCGTCGAACGCCTCTACATAGACAAGCGCAACAGCCGTCTGCTGGGCTACCTGCCCGATGGCGTGGAGCGCAAGCCGGTCTTCTTCGATGCCCAGCGCCAGAAAGCCGCCGACAAGATCTACAAGGCTTTCAGCAAATGGCACGCGACGCTTGTCGATTATACGCCGGACATGTCTCACGCCATCGTGCATACGAGCGGCGACAAGGACAGCGGCACCTGGTTTCGCGTTGATGTTGCCAACCTGAAAGCCGACGCCATCAGCTATGACCGCAGCGCCATCTTGCCGGACGCGGTGGGGCCGGTCTCCACCGTCGCGTTCAAGACCGCGGATGGCCTTGAAATGGATGGCATCCTGACCCTGCCGCCCGGACGCGA
>JAQVEQ010000323.1 GCA_028697875.1 Novosphingobium sp.
GAGCGCGCCCGCGATCTGCCCCATCGATTTGCGGGTCGCCTCCATCGGGCCGAGGCCGTCTTCGTGCATCACCCGCTCGACGTTCTCCACCACGACGATCGCATCGTCCACCAGCAGTCCGATCGCCAGGACCAGGCCGAAGAGGGTCAGCATGTTGATGGAAAACCCGAAGGCGGCCATCACCGCAAACGTGCCCAGCAGCACCACCGGTATGGCAATCGCGGGAATCAGGGTGGCGCGCCAGCTCTGCAGGAACAGCAGCATCACCAGGACCACCAGGGCAATCGCCTCGATGATGGTCTGAATTACCGCTTCCATGGACGCTTCCACAAACGGCGCGGTCTGAAACGGGTAGCGCACCTCCACCCCTTCCGGGTAGTAAGGCGCAAGTTCCTCGATGCGGGATCTAACGGCGTCGGTCACTTCCAGCGCGTTGGCGCCCGGGGCCAGATTGATGGCCAATCCGGCAGCCGGCTCGCCATCGTAAAAGGTGTCGATGTTAACCGCGCCGCCGCCGAGCCCGATTCGGGCCACGTTTTCCAGGAGCACCCGGGAGCCATCCGGGTTGCTCTTGAGCAGGATCTTTCGGAACTCCTCGGGGGAGTTCAGCAGGGTTTGCGCGGTCACGGTCGCGTTGAGCTGCTGTCCGTCCACGGCAGGCAGGCCGCCAAGCTGGCCGGCGGTGACCTGGGCGTTCTGCGCCTCGATGGCGGCGATCACGTCGGCGACGGTCAGGCCGTAGTTGATCAAGGCCGAAGGGTCCAGCCAGATCCGCATCGCGTATTCCGACCCGAAGACCTGTACGCTCCCCACACCGGTCACCCGGCCTATGGGCTCGGCCAGCTCGGAGCTGATGAAATCGGCCAGGTCCTGCTTGCTGAGGCGTCCATCGGTGGAGACGAAGGCCATCACCATCAGAAAGCTGGAGCTGGCCTTCTCCACGCTGATCCCCTGTTGGCGCACCACTTCGGGAAGCCGCGGCTCGGCCAGCTTGAGCTTGTTCTGCACCTGCACCTGCGCGATGTCCGGATCGGTGCCTGCCGCGAAGGTCAGCGTGACGGTGGCGTGTCCGGAGGAATCCGCGGTCGAACTCATATAGAGGAGGTTGTCGATCCCGGTCATCTCCTGCTCGATGACCTGCACCACGGTGTTCGACACCGTGTCGGCCGAGGCCCCGGGATAATCGGACTGAATCTCGACGGCCGGCGGCGCGACGTCGGGATATCGCTGAATCGGCAACACGAAGATCGCCATGATGCCGGCGAGCATGGTCACGATCGCCAACACCCAGGCGAAGACGGGCCGCGAAAGGAAGAAATTGATCACCGGCCATCGCCTCCTTCGGTCGCGGGGCCCGTCTTCGCGCCATCCGTGCCGGTGCCGTGCGGGCGCGACGACGGCGCCAGTGGAATATCCGCCGTCACGGGCTTGACGGCGGCGCCCGGCTTCACTTTCTGCAGGCCCGACACGATCAGCCGGTCACCCGCCTCGAGGCCATTGTCCACGAGCCAGAAGCCGCCGATCGCACGCGCCGTCTCCAGCCGGCGCTGCACGACCTGGCCCGCGTCGTTGACGAGCAGCGCCGTCGCCCGGCCCTGGGGATCGCGCGTGACCCCCTGCTGCGGCGCCAGGATCGCATTTTCACGCACCGCCTCCCGAAGGCGGACGCGCACGTACATGCCCGGCAGCAGCTCGCCATCAGGATTGGGCACCACGGCCCTGAGCATCACGGCGCTCGTGCCCTGATCGACGGTCACGTCGGTGACATCGAGGCGGCCGCGATGCGGATAGATGCGGCCGTCCTCACGCAACAGCGCAACCTCGGCCTCGCCGGGGCCGGCCGCGGCGGGACCGCCCTCTGCCACGGAGGTCCGAATCCGGCTCAGCTTTTCCACCGGCAGCTGGATATCGACATACATCGGGTCGAGCTGGACGACGCGCAAGAGCGGCTGCGCCTGGTTGGCCGTCAGCAGCGCGCCGACGGTGAACAGCGTCGGACCCGTGCGGCCACTGATGGGGGCCTTGACTTCGGTGTAGTCCAGATCGACGCGCGCGGTCTCAACGGCGGCCCTGGCGCTGGCGACGTCGGCCCGCGCAGTCTCGAGCGCCGACAGCGCCTGATCACGCTCACGCTCGCTGACCGCATTCTTCTCGAACATATTTGAAGTGCGTGCCCACTCCCGCTGCGCCTGACGCAACTCGGCCTGCGCGCGCTCAAGCTCGGCCTCGGCCCTCTGGTGCGCGGCCCGGTAGCGGTTCGGATCGATCCGGTACAGGATCTCGCCCTCCTTTACCTGGGCGCCCTGCTTGAAGAGACGCTCCTGCAGGATCCCGGAAACCTGTGGTCTCACCTCGGCGATTCGGAAGGCCGCGGTTCGCCCCGGCAGCTCCATGGACAAGACCACGCGTTGCGGCTGCAACTCGACCACCCCGACCTCGGGCGGCGGCGCGGATGGCGCGGCATTGGCCTGCTTCGGCCCGTCATCACAGCCAGCCAGCAGCAAGCCCGCCGCCAGCCAAAGCGGCAGAATACGAAAACGGAACCTATGCGCCATCGGCGTCTCCTTGAGTCACTGGTAGCGTCCCGTCAAGTGGTGTAATTTCGTTCAGGTCATCGCGGGCGTTCGCCTCGGTTCAGGCCGCCTCCTCGCGAGTCAGTTTTCCGGTGGTCTCTGGTGCGAGGACCTGCGCCAGGCTCTC
>JAQVEQ010000091.1 GCA_028697875.1 Novosphingobium sp.
GCGATGATCGAGCGGACGAGTTCCTCGTTTTCTTCCAGCGTCCGTCCGATCCAGCGGATCGTGCCTTCCATCACCGGCAGATGGCGCCGGTCGGCGATCGCCGCGCCGATCATCTGGCCGATCAGGGGCGCGATCTCGATCTTGTGGAGCATGCCGCGCAGGCTCTCCTTCATGATCCCGCCCAGCCGGTTCTGGTCGAGCGAGCGCAGCAGGTCGCCCACCAGCCCGGCCGCGCCATCGCGCAGGCGCTGTTCCCCGATCCGGTTATCGACCAGGAAACGCCCCGCCGCCGCCGCGATGTTCATGCTCCGCACCCGCCGGGCAACCACCTGGGGCGTGAGGAAATTCTCGCGCAGGAAGACCGCCATGGTGTCGGCGATCCGATCCTTGTTTTCCGGGATGATCGCCGTGTGCGGGATCGGCAGGCTTAGCGGCCGGCGGAACAGGGCGGTCACCGCGAACCAGTCCGCCAGACCGCCGACCATGGCCGCTTCGCTGAAGGCCAGCAGATAGCCCCATGCCGGATGCAGCCCGGCGTTATGGTGCGCGAGAAGGAACAGTCCGGCCATCAGCAGCAGCAGGCCGGTGGCCGTCATCCGCATGCGGCGGTAGCGCTGTTCCCCGCCGCGCGGGAAATTGGGTGCCTTCCCGGCGCTCACTCGGCCGGGGCTGTCGTGACATGCCCCCTGTCATCGCCGGGGCGGTAGGTCAGGAAGCGGTTGCGCAACCACGGCCCGACTCTCTTTTCCAAGCTGTCGGCCAGGCTGAACCCGGCAGGGACGATCACCAGGGTAAGCATGGTCGACAGCAACAGCCCGCCGATCACCGTCGTGCCCATCGGCGCGCGCCACGAGCCGTCGCCCGACAGCGACACGGCCGTCGGCACCATGCCCGCCGTCATCGCCACCGTGGTCATCACGATCGGCTGCGCACGCTTGTGCCCGGCATCGAGAATCGCCTGCAGCTTGGGCACGCCGCGTTCCATTTCCTCGAGCGCGAAGTCGATCAGCAGGATGGAGTTCTTGGCCACGATCCCCAGCAGCATCAGGATACCGATATAGACCGACATCGAGAGCGGCTGGCCGATCAGGGCGACGGCGATCAGCCCGCCGAGCGGCGCGAGCAGCAGCGAGGTCATGTTGACCAGCGGCGAGACGATCCGCTTGTAGAGCAGCACCAGCACCCCGAAGACCAGCAGAATGCCGCTGATCACCGCCGTGCCGAAGTTGAGCACCATTTCCGCTTCCATCTTCGCCTCGCCGACGGCCGCGGTGCTGATGCCGTTGGGCAGGTTGCGCATGATCGGCAGCTTCTGGATCGCTTCGTCGACCGGGCCCTTGACCGCGCCCGGGGCAAGATCGGCGCCGATGAACACGCGCCGCGCCTGGTTGTAGCGCTGGATCTGCGTCGGCCCCGCGCCGAAGCGGATATCGGCCAGCCGCTTGAGCGGCACCGATTCCCCCGTAATCGTGGGTACCGGCAGGTTCTCGATCGTCGACAGGTCGCGGCGCGACGCCTTTGGCAGGATCACGCGGATCGGCACCTGGCGGTCGGTCAGTGAGAACTTGGCGGCATTGCGGTCAAGCTCGCCCAGAGTGGCGATACGCACCGCCTCGCTCAGCGATGCCGTGGTCACGCCCAGTTGCGCGGCAAGGTCGAAATGCGGTTCGATGATGAGTTCCGGCCGCTGCAGGTCCGCCCCGATCCGCGGGGCGACGGCATTGGGGATGGTCCGCATCTGCTCGACCAGGGTCTGCGCGGTCTTGTGCAGCAATTCGGGATCGGAACCGGTCAGCATGACGGTGATGTCGCGCCCGGAGCCGGTTCCGCGTGCCTGTGTCGCGAAGCTCACCCGCGCATCCGGCACCTGTTGCAGTTCCCGCGCCATGCGGCGTTCGAACTCGATACTGGTCGTTTTCCGGTCCTTGCGGAGCGAAATGTAGATGTTGGCGTTGCCTTCGTGAATCAGGCTCACCGCCAGTCTTACTTCCGGCTGCGCCTCGAGCTTGGTGACGACCGAGGCTGCAACGGCTTCGGTCTGTTCGATCGTCGTGCCGGGCACCATCTCGATCTTGACCTGGCTGGAATCGTTGTTGGCGTTCGGCATGAACTGCGCCGGAAGCACGCTCAGCAACAGGACGGTGAACAGGAGCGCCGCGAGCCCGACCCCGAGCATCCAGATCCGGTGGTCCCGCAAATAGGCGGCAGCCCGCACCCGCCAGCTGCCCGCCTGACCCATCCGCGCGCGATAGGCATCCGCCTCCGACCGGTCGAGCGACCAGCGCAGGACCTTCATGTAGAAGTCCATCAACCGGCCCTCGCCGTGGCTTCCATGCCCCTTGGCTGCGAGGAAATAGGCCGCAATCATCGGCGTGATCATGCGGGCCACGGCCAGGCTTATCAGCACCGCGACCACGACCGACAGGCCGAAGTTCTTGAAGAACTGGCCCGAAACGCCCGGCATCAGGCCGACGGGCAGGAAGACCGAAACGATCGAGAACGTCGTCGCGACAACGGCGAGTCCGATCTCGTCGGCGGCGTCGATCGCGGCCTGATAGGCCGTCTTGCCCATGCGCATGTGGCGCACGATGTTCTCGATCTCCACGATCGCATCGTCGACCAGCACCCCCGCGACAAGGCTGAGCGCGAGGAGCGAGAAAGTGTTCAGCGTGAACCCGAGGAGGTCCATGAACCAGAAGGTCGGAATGGCCGACAGCGGGATCGCGACCGCCGCGATAATCGTCGCGCGCCAGTCGCGCAGGAAGAAGAACACCACGATCACGGCCAGGATCGCGCCTTCCACCATGGCCTCGATCGAGCTGGTGTACTGGGCCTTGGTGTAATCGACCGTCGTGAACAGCGGAGTCACCCGCACGCCGGGATTTTCGGACGCGATCTTCGCCAGTTCCTCCAATGCCGCATCGTAGACCGTAACGTCGGACGCGCCCTTGGCCCGCTGGATGCCGAACGTGACGACCTGCCGCCCGTGGAGCTTGGCAATCGACGTCTGTTCCGAATAACCGTCATAGACCTTGGCGATATCGCTCAGCTTGATGACCCGCCCATTGCCGAGGCTGATCCGCGTATCGGCCAGGGCCAGCGCGTCCTGCGCATTGCCCAGCACGCGCACGGACTGGCGCGCCCCGGCGATTTCCGCCTGCCCGCCGGTGGCGTCGACATTGACCTGGCGCAGCACGTTGTTGACCTGGCCCGCCGTCACGCCCAGCGACTGCATCCGCGCCGGGTCCACCACCACGCGGATCTCCCGGTCCACGCCCCCGCCGCGGAACACTTGCGCCATACCTTCGATCGTCAGCAAGCGGCGCGAAATCGTATCGTCCACGAACCAGCTGAGCCGTTCCATGGTCATGTCGTCGGCACTGACCGCGAAATAGCCGATCGGGCCGCCGCCCGCCGATTCGACCTTGGCCACGCGCGGTTCGAGAATGCCGTCGGGCAAATCGCTGCGGATCTGGTCGACCGCGTTCTTGACCTCGCTTACCGCCACGTTGACGTCGGTGCCGATGCGGAAAAAGACCACCGTTGTCGAATTGCCTTCGCTGGCGGTGGATTCGATCCAGTCGACTCCGCTGATCGAGCGGACCGAGGATTCGACCCTTTCAGTAATCTGCGTGACGATTTCGGACGGGGCCGCGCCCGGCTGCGAAACCGTGACGGTGACAGCCGGAAAATCGATGTCCGGCATGTCGTTCACGTCCATGCGCATGAACGAAACGATGCCCGCCAGCAGCAAGCCCGCGAACAGGAGACAAGGGACGATCGGGTTGCGGATCGACCAGGCGGAGATGTTGCGCAAACCCATCGGCCGGTCCGCTTACCTGGCTGCCGGCTTGACGAGGTTCGGCTTGATCTGCTCACCCGGCGAAAGGAAGGCCCCCGCCCGGTAAACGACCTTTTCCTTGCCGGTCAGGCCATCGGCAATGGCAATGCCCTTCCCGGTGACCAGCCCGGTCTTGACCGCCCGGCGCTCGACCTTGTCGCCCTTGCCGAGGACGAGCACGAAGCTGCCTCGCTCGTCGCTCTGGATAGCGGATTCGGGCAGCAGCGGGGCCACCACGGTACCGCTCTGGATCGCCGCGGAAGCGAAGCCGCCCGGGCGCAGTTCCGGCGCGTAGGACAGCGCGATCCGCGCCGTGCCCTGGCGGGTCTGTTCGTCGATCACAGGAGACACCTGCCAGATCCGCCCGGTAAAGCTCTTGCCGGTGCCGACCGGCGTCACTTGCGCGGCCTGACCCACATGGATGCCGGCGATATCCTCTTCGCTCAGGCTGGCGAGCAGTTCCATCTGGCCGCCCTTGGCGATGCTGAACAGCACGGTCGGGCCGCCGCTGACCACCTGGCCGGGCTCGACATTGCGGGTCAGCAGGAGGCCGGCCTCGGGCGCGACGATATTGAGCCGCGCGGTCCGGGCCCGCAATTCCCCGAGCTGCGCCCGCGCGACGCCGACCCGGGCGACCGCCGCATCGCGGGTCGCGGTCAGGCGATCGATATCGGCCTTGGAAATGAAGCCGCGGTCCACCAGCTGGAGCCCGCGATCGAGATTGGACTGGGCCAGATCGGCATCGGCCCTGGCGGCCGCCACCTGAGCCACCGCACTGGCGATCTGCTGATTCTGGACCGAACGGTCGATAACGGCAAGGATCTGGCCGCGGCCGACCCATTGGCCCGGCTCGACCGGGACGGAAACGACGCGGCCGCCATCGCCCACTACGCCCACGGGCATTTCCCGCCGCGCCGCGAGCGTTCCGGTGGCGTCGATCATTCCGGTAATGCTGGTCGTTCCCGGAGCCAGCACCGACACTACGGGCAGGCTCGCCCCTTCGCCGTCGCCTAGTCCGCTATCGCGCCCGCTATGCAGCAGCACTGCCACGAGCACCACCACGGCCAGGACGAAGGCGGCCAGCATTGCAAGCTTGCGGCGCGGCAAACCCTCGCCGGTCGCGGCGGCCGTATCGCCTGGCGCCTGAGCGTCTGCCGCTTCCGCCTCAAGGGGAGTTTCGTAATTCATTGCTTCTGCCGTTACCAGGGCTGCAGTTGACGGGCCGATCCCCGACCCGAGCTGTGCGCCAGCCGCCATAGACCCCGCACCGGATGCTGGCAATCCGATGCCTCCCGGAAATACCGCCGTGCCCGGTCCCGAAGGACCGCCGCCTAACGGACCCGGCCGCGCTGGATGAGATTGACGATCGCCAGCAGGACGACCGCCCCGGCAAACGCGATCAGCAGCCCGGGGAGGGAAAAGCGCTGCACGCTGCCCTGCATGCCCAGCAAGGGCCCCGACAGCGCATTGCCGACCACGGAGCCGACGCAGCCGACCACGATGTTCCAGACGATCCCCATCGAAGCGTCCCGGTTCATCACCATGCTGGCGAGCCAACCGGCGATACCGCCGACGATCAACGCAACGATCCAGCCCATCCGCTTTTCTCCTCCTGCTTCACTTCAGGCGCCGCCGCCGCAAATCGGGCACCGGCATGCAATCCCGCGCACGGTACACTAATCGAACGTGAATGTCTCGTTTATGCGCCGGGCACGAAAAAAGGGCCGGTTTACCCGGCCCTTTCCCGCTGTTCCCGCGTGGTGGAAATTCAGTACTTCAGCTGACGCTCGTAGAGGTCGCGGTAATGCTGGATGCGCGTGACCCGCAGGCCCTGCATGCCCGAACGGTCCACTGCGCGCTGCCACGAGGCGAATTCCTCAAGCGTCAGATCATAGCGGTCCAGCACTTCGTCGATGGTCAGCAGGCCGCCATTGACGGCCGCCACGACTTCCGCCTTGCGGCGCACGACCCAGCGGCGCGTGTCGGGCGGAGGCAGAGACTCGAGCGTCAGCGGCTCGCCAAGCGGGCCGATAACCTGCGCCGGTCGGATTTTCTGGTTTTCGATCATTCCGTTCCTCGATCGCCGGTCCAAGCATTGATCCCGTCGCCCCCAATAATGTCCGCACGGGATTTGCCATTGCCTAAACCATCGGGGTTAACAGGCGGTTTGCCCTGCCCTAAGTCATGTAACCGAAGTGCGGCGGACCGGTCGAAACTGCCCTGTCCGTCTTCGTGCGACACGGTCATGGCATGGCGCAGGTCGCGCACGGCCGCGAAGCGCGCGACCAGTTCCGGCCACACCAGCGGCCGCAACCCTTGCGTCTGGCCCCCGGTCGATGGCGGCGGACAGGCGACTCGCCCGGCAAAGTCGTTTTCCTCGTACATGAAACGCCCCTTAGCGCGGCGTTGGTCAAGATACGGTAAAGCGCCCCTTTACCGCCGGTTAGGGTTGACAACGCGGGCTTTGCCGTCGGCGCCCGGCACGTGTAAGGGGCGCGCATGACCCCGCCCAGCAACCTTGCCCTGGATTTCGACCCGGCCGCACTGTTCGACCTGCCTCGCCCCGCGCGGCAGTGCCGGATCGTTGTTGCCATGTCCGGCGGCGTCGACAGTTCGGTGGTTGCCGCGCTGGCCGCGGCAAGCGGGGCGGAAGTCGTCGGCGTGACCCTCCAGCTGTACGATTACGGCGCGGCGACCGGACGCAAGGGCGCCTGTTGCGCGGGCGACGACATCCGCGACGCGCGGGCCGTCGCCGACCGGCTGGGCATCGCCCATTACGTGTTCGACCACGAGTCCTCCTTCCGCGAGGAAGTGGTCGAACGCTTTGCCGACGATTACCTCGCCGGGCGCACCCCGATTCCCTGCATCCGCTGCAACATGGGGCCCAAGTTCACCGACCTGCTGGCCATGGCGCGCGATCTTGGCGCCGATTGCCTCGCCACCGGGCATTACGTCCGCCGGGTCGCGGGCCCGGCCGGGCCGGAACTGCACCGCGCACTCGATCAGGCGCGCGACCAGAGCTATTTCCTCTACGGGACGACCGAGGAACAGCTGGATTTCCTGCGCTTCCCACTCGGCGGCATGCCCAAGCAGGACGTGCGCAAGATCGCGGAAGCCGCCGGCCTGCGCGTCGCGGCCAAGCCCGACAGCCAGGACATCTGCTTCGTGCCCGATGGCGACTACGCCAGGATCGTGAAGTCGGTGCGGCCCGAAGGCGGCCGGGCCGGCGCCATCGTCCATGCCGAAACCGGCACCGTGCTGGGCGAACACGCCGGCGTGATCCACTATACGGTCGGCCAGCGGCGCGGGCTGGAGATCGGCGGCCAGCCGGAACCGCTCTATGTCGTCGCGCTCGATGCGGACAAGGCGGAAGTGCGAGTGGGCCCGAAACGGATGCTGGCCGTCGGCGCGGCCCGGGTGACCGAAACCAACCGCATCGGCCCCCTGCCCGCGGCCGAAGCCGGCACACCGCTCATGGCCAAGGTCCGCTCGCTCGCCAGGCCGGTGCCGGTTACGCTGGAAGGCTCGCTGGGCGGCGGCGAGACAGTGACGATCCGCTTTGCCGAACCGGAATACGGTGTCGCCCCCGGCCAGGCGGCCGTGATCTATGCCGGGGACCGCGTGGTCGGCGGCGGCTGGATCGACGGGACCGAACCCGCCTGACAGGCGGCTGGCGGAACGGTCAATCGTCCCACTTGTCGAGCACGCAGCCCCAGCCCCGGCGGTAGCGCGCCGTGGCGCTGGCCAGCAAGGGCACGCGCGCGGTCACGCTTTTCGCCTTGTCGTCCTCGCTCAGGAAGACGAGGCCCATGCCGTCTTCCATGTCGGTCTTGCAGCTCGCCAGTTCCCGCCCGTCAACGAAGCGGCAGGAACAGCCGATCCGCGCGCCATAGGCGGCCCCGGCCTGCGAATAGCCGGACAGGGGCGCGCGATAGGCATAGGCAGCCACCCCCGCCAAGACCGCCAGGATGAGCAGGACGCGCGGCCAGCGGCTGCGCGGCATCCCATGGGTCTTGCGGCTCGTCCGCCGGGCGGCGGCGGTTTTCTTCCGGGGCGATTTCTTTGGAGTTGCCATCATTCCCTGCTTGGGCGAGTGAAGCGCGGCCATGCCCCGCCGCCTTCCCCTTATCGCTTCGCTTGCCCTGCTGCCAGCCCTGGCGGCGTGCAGCAGCGGCGCATCCCTGCCCGACCCGCTGACGCAAGAGGCACTGGCGGCCGTCAGTGCCGACCCCGGCGCCCCGCGCGAACAGCTGGCCCGCGCGGTCGACGACCTGTTCACGGCGGACGGGATCGGCGAAACGCGCGCGGTCATCGTCATGCACAGCGGCGAGATCGCCGCGGAGCGTTATGCCGGCGGGTTCGGGCCCGACACGCGCTTCCTCGGCTGGTCGCTGGCCAAATCGGTGACCGCCGTCGGGATCGGCATCCTGGTGGCGGAAGGCAAGCTGCGGCTCGATGAATCGGCCCCGATCGTCCATTGGCAAAGGCCCGGCGACCCGCGCGGGGAAATCACCTTGCGGCAATTGCTGCAAATGCGTTCGGGCCTGCGCCATACCGAGACGGCCGAGCCGCTGTACAAGGCCGACACCGTCCGGCTGCTGTTCCTCGACGGGCGCGACGACATGGCGCGGGAGGCCGAAGCCCAGCCGCTGGAAGCCGAACCGGGGCGGCAGTTCGAATATTCGACCGCCAGCAGCATCGTCCTGTCCGACGTCATGGCCCGCGTGCTCTCGCCCAGCCAGAACCCCGCCGCCCGCCAGGGCGCGGTCGACCATTTCCTGCACGACCGGCTGTTCGGCCCGCTCGGCCTTACGTCGATGACCGCCGAATACGATGCCGCCGGGACCATGATCGGCGGCGCCATGATCCACGCCACGGCGCGCGACTGGGCCCGCTTCGGCGAGTTCCTGCGCCACGGCGGCTCGGTAAAGGGCGTACAGATCGTCCCGCGCGGATGGATCGCCTTCATGCGCCGGCCTTCGCCGCGCGCGCCCGACTATGGCGCCGGCCTGTGGCTCAACCGCAATTCGGGCGGCGACCGGCACATGCTGTTTCCCGAACAGGGGCCGTCCAGCCTGTTCGCCATGACCGGCCACTTCGGCCAGTATGTGCTGGTTTCGCCCGCCCAGAAGTTGACGATCGTCCGCCTGGGCAAGACGCGGGACGAGGACACCCGCGCGCTGGCCGCCGCTCTTGCCCGGATCGCCGCGCTCTACCCGGCGGGTTGAACGCTACTCCCCGGCCGCCTTTCTCAAGCCTCTGGGCAGGACGTTCGCCGCAGCCAGGCCCTTGTCGACATGCCCCTCCGGGTCGGGGTGGATCAGGATCTCCACATCGGGAAATTCCGCCTTCAGCTTGAGTTCGATCTCGTCCATCACGTTATGGGCCTGCCTGACGGTCATGTTGCCATCGACCCAGACGTGAAACTGCACGAAATCGCGATTGCCCGCGGTGCGCGTGCGCAAGTCGTGGACCCCGCGCAATTCCGGATGACGAGCCAGGACCTTGAGGAAGCGCAACTTCTTCTCGTCCGGCCATTCCTTGTCCATCAACTGGTCGATCGCCTGATGCGACGCCCCCCACGCCCCCCAGCCGAGCCAGCCCGCGATCGCCAGGCCGAACAGCGGGTCCACCCCGGCGAACCCGGCATACTGGTCGAGCGCGAGAGCCGCGATGACCGCGAGATTCAGCAAGAGGTCGGACTGGTAGTGGACATGGTCCGTCGCAATGGCGAGGCTGCCGGTCTTGCGGATGACATGGCGCTGCCACGCAAGCAGGGCGAACGTCGCGATCATGGCGACCAGCGAAACGCCGATGCCTTCCTGCGCGGCTTCCGTCCGCGCGCCGGCAAGGAACTGTTCGACCGCCCGGAAAGCCAGCGTCAGGGCCGAGATCGAGATCAGCACCACCTGGAACATCGCCGCCAGCGCTTCCGCCTTGCCGTGACCGAAGCGGTGCTGCTTGTCGACCGGCTGGGCCGCGACCCACACGCCTGCCAGCGTCGCCAGGCTGGCGATCAGGTCCAGCGCGGTATCGGCAAGGCTGCCGAGCATGGCGGTCGACCCGGTCGAGATCGCCGCCCAGGCCTTGAGCCCGACCAGCAGCAGGGCGACCGAGATGCTGGCCAGAGCCGCGCTGCGATTGAGTTGTGCGCTGTTGTTGTGCATCGCGGCCTCAGGGATAGAGCAGGCTGCTGCTCCACCCGTCGCCCTGGCGGACGAATTGCCGCCGTTCGTGGAGCCGGTGGGGCCGGTCGTGCCAGAATTCGATACGCTGCGGCGTGAGGCGGAAGCCCTTCCAGTGGAGCGGGCGTTCCACGTCCCGGCCTGCGAACCGCTGCCGCACGTCCTCGTAACGGGCGAGGAACGTCGCCCGCGAATCGAGCGGGGCGGATTGGTCCGACGCCACTGCCCCGAGCTGGGAATCGCGGTGGCGGCTGGCGAAATAGGCGTCGACTTCCTCCACCGTCACTTCGCTCAGCGGCCCTTCGATGCGGATCTGGCGGCGCAGCGACTTCCAGTGGAACAGCAAGGCCGCGCGCGGATTGGCAGCCAGTTCGCGCCCCTTGCGGCTGTGCGAATTGGTATAGAACACGAAGCCGTCGGACCCGTAGCCCTTGAGCAGCACCATCCGCACCGAAGGCGCGCCGTCCGGCGTCGCCGTGGCCAGCGCCATGGCGTTCGAATCGTTCGGCTCGGTCTTGCGCGCTTCGTCGTACCAGTCGGCGAAGATCGCGAAGGGGTCGCCGTGCGGGATCGCGTCTTGTTCAGCTTTCACGCAATTTTCCTGATAAAGTTGACACAAGTGACACAGTGCAAAGGACCGGAAAACCCGCCCCCCGCCAGCCCCGGATTAGGGGCCTTGGCCGGGGCCTGGAATGACCTGTCGCAAAATGCGCTCATGGCCTTATTCCTAAGGCCCTCTTTCCGCGTAGGAAAGCCTGTGCTTGCACGCGGGCGCGGGCGCACCTAGCTAGAGCGCATGGCTGACCCCTATTCCATCCTGGGCGTGTCGCGCGGCGCGAGCGAGAAGGACATCAAGTCCGCGTATCGCAAGCTCGCCAAGGAACTGCACCCGGACCGCAACAAGGACAATCCCAAGGCGGCGGAACGCTTCTCCGAAGTGACTCACGCCTACGACCTGCTGTCCGACAAGGACAAGCGGGCGCAGTTCGACCGGGGCGAGATCGATGCCGACGGCAACCCGACCATGCCCTTCGGCGGCGGCGGCGGTTTCGCGGGCGGCGGCCCCGGCGGCATGGGCGGCGGTTTCCGCGGCTTCGGCGGCGGGGACGGAATCGACCTCGACGACATATTGGGCGGCATGTTCGGCGGCATGGGCGGCCGCTCGACCGGCGGCGGCTTCGGTTCGCGCCACCGCCCCCCGCCGCGCGGCGCCAATGTGCAGTACCGGCTCAAGGTGCCCTTCGCCGACGCCGCCACCCGCAAGGACCAGCGAATCACGCTGGCCGACGGCAAGACGATCGACCTCAAGCTCCCCGGCGGGGTCGAGGACGGTACGCAGATGCGCCTCAAGGGCAAGGGCGAAGCCGGCCCGGGCGGCGCGGGCGATGCGCTGGTCACACTCGAAGTCGCACCCCATCCCTTCTTCCGGCGCGACGGCGACGATATCCGGCTGGACCTGCCGATCACGCTC
>JAQVEQ010000092.1 GCA_028697875.1 Novosphingobium sp.
GGGGCCTCCTGGCGGAACGCTTCATGGAAATGGCGGAAAAGGAACAGTTCATCCTCACCGTCTGCGCCAATGGCTACGGCAAGATCAGCTCTGCCTATGAATACCGCCGCACCGGACGCGGCGGCCAGGGCATTACCAATATCGACAATATCAAGCGCAACGGCCCCGTCGTCGCCAGCTTCAGCGCAACCAAGGCGGACCAGCTCATGCTTGTCACCGACCAGGCCAAGCTGATTCGCATCGGGCTCGATTCCCTCCGCGTGATCGGACGGGCCAGCGCGGGCGTCCGCCTGTTCGACGTGTCCGAGAACGAACACGTCGTCAGCGCCGTCCGCATCGACGAGCAGGAAGCCCCCGAAAACGAGGCCGAGGAAGCGATTGTCGAGGAAATGGTCCGGCGCGATTCCCCGGACACCGAGATCCCCGAGACGCGCGACCGCGACGAACCGTCCGAAGGCGAATAATTCCCCGCCGTCATTGCGCGCGGCCAGCAGCCGCCCGCAATGACGGCGTAACCGATCAGGCTTCGTGATCGCGGCGCAAGGTCTGGATCACGCCTGTGCAGATCAGGAACTGGCCGGTGTAATAGAGCGGCCAGTCCAGCCAGCCCGCGAAGGAACCGGGAGGCAGCAGGGTCATCTGCGCAACCACGAGGAAATCGGCGGCGACGAACAGGACGGCGCCGATCCCGACATGGTAGCGGGAAAAGCGGCTCGCCCATGCACTGCCCGCCATGCCGCCAAGGGCCAGCCCATAGAGCGCGACGGCCATATCCTGCGCCAGCAACCAGGAAATCACGGGCGTTGCCAGCAGCAACGCCGAGGCCGCCGCCTTCTGGCTGGGCGTCGGGTGCGTGCGCCGATGGCGCAGGAACAGGGCGATCGCCAGCACCAGGCTGATGAAGAACAGGAACCCGCCCGCATATTCGTCGAATTCGAAGACCACGTCGGCCAGTGCCGCCACCGCCATCACGCCTGCGATCCAATGGGCATCGCGGCTCCGGAGGCGCAGCAGGGCGTAGACTGCCAGCATCGCCACGGCCGCCCCCTTTATCAGTGCGAGATAGACCCCCGGCGTTTCCCCATCGCGCAACAGGTAATAGGCCAGCGCCGCGGCAATGCTGGCCAACAGGTAAGGCCGTTTCTCGTAAAGCGCGCGTTTGGGCATGGCTCCTCCCTCTTGCGCACTGCTTGGCCTTGAATGCGACGCCTTGCAAGCTGTAGGGCGCCGGGATGACGCATGACATTCACATCATCGGCGGCGGACTCGCCGGCAGCGAAGCGGCATGGCAGCTCGCCCGGCGCGGCTTCAAGGTAAGGCTGTCGGAAATGCGCGGGGCACCGGCCGACAAAGGCGGTGAAATGACGCCGGCCCACCAGACCGACGGCCTGGCGGAAATGGTCTGTTCCAACTCCTTCCGTTCCGACGACGACGAAAAGAATGCCGTGGGGCTGTTGCACCACGAGATGCGGCGGCTGGATTCGCTGGTCATGCGCGCGGCCGAAACGGCGCGCGTCCCGGCCGGGTCTGCTCTGGCGGTGGACCGGGACGTATTCTCCCGCGAGGTGCAAGCCGCGCTGGAAGGGCATCCCAACATCGCCGTCGTGCGCGAACGGGTGGACGCCCTGCCAGCTTCCGGTCCGGTGATCGTCGCCACCGGGCCGCTGACCGCCGCCGCATTGGCGGAGAGCATCGGCCAGGCGACAGGCGCGGACAGCCTCGCCTTCTTCGACGCCATTGCCCCTATCGTCCATTTCGACAGCATCGACATGTCGATCTGCTGGAAACAGTCCCGCTGGGACAAGAAGAGCGGCCCGGACAGCGACGGGAAGGACTACATCAACTGCCCGATGGACAAGGAGCAATACCTTGCCTTCCACCGGGGCCTGATCGAAGGCGAAAAAACCGCCTTCAAGCAGTGGGAGGAAAACACTCCCTATTTCGACGGCTGCATGCCGATCGAGGTCATGGCCGAACGGGGCGTGGATACCTTGCGCTTCGGGCCGATGAAGCCCGTCGGACTGGACGACCCGCGCACCGGGCGCTGGCCCTATGCCGTGGTCCAGCTGAGGCAGGACAACAAGCTCGGCACCTTGTGGAACATGGTCGGCTTCCAGACCAAACTGAAGCATGCCGAACAGGTCCGCCTGTTCCGCATCATCCCCGGCCTCGAGAAGGCCGAGTTCGCCCGGCTCGGCGGCCTTCACCGTAACACGTTCATCAATTCCCCCATCGTGCTCGACCGGCAATTGCGCCTCAAGGGCGCGGAGCATATCCGCTTTGCCGGCCAGATCACCGGCTGCGAAGGCTATGTCGAAAGCTCGGCCGTCGGGCTTCTGGCTGGCATGATGGCGGCGGAGGAACTGGCTGGCCACACCTGGCAAGGCCCGCCGCGCACAACGGCGATGGGCGCCCTTCTCGCCCATATCACCGGCGACGCCGAAGCCGACAGCTACCAGCCGATGAACGTCAATTTCGGCCTCTTCCCACCCTTGCACGAAGTGAAGAAGAAGCAGCGCAAGGAAGCCTACACCACCCGCGCCAAGGCCGACTTTTCGTCGTGGATGGAGCACCTCTCGCCTGTCCCGGCGTAATTGCGGCACGGCTCGCCTGCGCCTGTCGGCTTTCTACAAGCCCCCTTTTCCACTCCCGTAATATCATTCCCGCCAAGGGTCGCGACACAAGAACCCTGCAGCAACGACTGCAAACCTCGTGGGAGGATACACCTATGAAACTCGCATTTCTTGCGGCGCTCGGTTGCGCCATAAGCACCCCGGCCCTGGCCCAGACGACTTTCAACGGGCCCTATGTCGGCGTCAGCGCCGGCTATGCGGCCGCCAAGTCCAAATCGGACGTCGCCCTCGCCGACGACTGGAGCATCGAACCGACAGCCTTGCAGGATACGGTCATTGCGGGCTGGTCCGACAAGCAGAGCACCGATGGAGTCGCCTTCGGCGCGCAGCTTGGCTACAATGCCCAGGTCGGCGGCAATGTCGTTATCGGCGCGGAAGCATCGTTCAACGTTCTCGACACGGATGAGACTTCCACGCGCAATGTCGTCTACAGTCCTTCGTTGAACTACGACTTCACCAACAAGATCGATGCGAAGAACCTTCTGGCCCTGAAGGCAAAGCTGGGTTTCGCCGCCGGCTCCACGCTGATCTATGCGACTGGCGGCTGGGCGACCGGCAAGGCGGACATCGGAGCCAGTGTCCTTTCGAACGGCGGCTATGCCAAGGCCGGCGGCAAGTCGAAATGGATGGACGGCTACATCGTCGGCGGCGGGGTCGAATACAAGCTCAACCAGAACGTTTCCGCCCGGCTCGAATACAATTACGCCGACCTGGGCCATGAAACCTACGACACGGCCTACCTCGCCGGGAGCACTTATGCCCCTCCCGGTGCGCTCTATAGCGAGACTTTCAGGCAGGACCTGCGCCTGCACCTCGTGAGCCTGGGTGTGAACTATCACTTCTGAACAGAACGCGCGACGGGTTCGTCACGCTGGCGCCCGCTGTCCGCAACAAGGACGGCGGGCGTCACCGTTCAGCAGCGGCAGGCGGGTCTCTTCTTCGGCTTCGGCGCAGTGGCCGCGAATTCGCCCGGGGAGAGTTCCCCATCGCCGTTGGCGTCGGCTGCACGGAAACGGTTGGATGTCGCTACGGCCCATTCCTCGAAAGTCAGCAGGTTGTTGCCGTCGACATCGAGCTTGCGGAAGGCATCCGCGCGCGTGGCAAGCATCTCGTTGCGGGTGATCCGCCAGTCCCGGTTGCGATCGTAACGGAAGAAGCGCTGCTGCTCGCGCGTCAGTTCGCTCGCCTCGGGCGGCGCCGGACCTTGCATTCCCGACACGTCCGCGACCGGCAAGGCGTCGTCCACCGGAGCCTCCCCGGCCAGGACGGGTGGCGGCGGGGCGCTCTTTTCGATCTCGGCCCTGCCCTGCCACCAGAACATGCCGATCCCGGCCAATCCCAGTGCCGCGATAGCTCCCAATACGATCCGGTTCATGCCCTTACCCTGCCGAAGATGACGACAGCATAGCCTAGCGGCCGGTCAAGCCAAGCCTGAGCGCGGCCAGCATATCGCCCGGACCACCCAGCAGTTCGCCACCGCCCCGCGCGGCGTTTCGCCGGGCAAGGCCGCCAAGGACGCTCAGCGGGCGCAAGCTGCGCGGCAAGGCCCAACCGGCCGCTGCTTCCTCCTCGGCAAGCGCCAGCGCAAGGTCCCGTTCCCGCGGGTCGCTCAAGCCCCGTGCGAGGTCCATCAGCGCCCAGCAATGCGCCGCCTTGCGTGCCGCATCGGCATGTCCTCCCGCTCCGGCCAGACGGGCCAATGCGGCAAAGGCATCCGCTCGCCCCTTGGCGAAGCTACGGATTTCCTCCTCTCCGAAAGGCGGCTCGGCAAGCAGGCTTTCCCAGCCTTCGGCAAGGCCGGACAAAGCGGCTTCCTCCCCCTCCCACGCTGCGAGAAACGCAAGCAACGGTTCGCCGGACGGCCGTTCCCCGCCCGGTTTGCCGAGCGTCTCGCGCCACCAGGCCAGGCGCATCTGCGCCAGCATGGGCTCGCGCGCCTGGCGGACGATCCCGGCAAGCCTGGCGTCGAGTGCGAACAGCGCCATGAACAGCTCGCGGGACCGCCCCGGCGCGTAGGACAACGCCAGACGCTGGGGGATCGGCAGACTGGCGACAATGGCTGTTTTCATAGCCCGCCTTCCCAGACCGGACGGAAATTAGTCAAGGCAATTAGGGTGGAATTAACGTCTTTTGGATAGCCGGACCATTGGGGAATAGTATCGAGGACGGCCCGATGTTGCACCGGGAACAATTCAAGAATGGCTTCCTGGCCAAGCTGATTGCGGATCGCGCAGGCAATACGCTTGCGATCGTCGCAGCCGCGACATTGCCGATGATGGCGATAATCGGCGGCGGCGTGGATATCAGCCGCGCCTACATGACGAAGACGCAATTACAGGCCGCGTGCGACTCCGGCGTTCTTGCGGGCCGCCGCGCCATGGCTATTTCCGGCGAATACGGCACCGACGAGCGCGACACCGCCGATCGGATGTTCAACTTCAACTACGATGGGGATTCGGTCCAGGCACGCGACGTGTCGTTCGTCACCGACGATAACAGCGATGGCCAGGTCACCGGCACCGCCACGGCCACCATGCCGACCGTCGTGATGAAGATCTTCGGCAAGAACACGATCGACCTCACCGTGGATTGCATGGCCGAACTGCAGATCGGCAACGTCGACGTGATGTTCGTGCTCGACACCACCGGCTCGATGGGCAGTTCGATCAGCTGGGGCGAGCCGACCAAGATCGAGGGTTTGCGCGATGCCGTGCGCGATTTCCACAGGACGATCAACCAGGCCATCAACGACAACCGCACGCGCGTCCGTTATGGTTTCGTTCCCTATTCGATGACGGTCAATGTCGGCGGATTGATCGCGGATGGCGAATTGCCGACCGATTATCTCCGCGACATTACGCCCTACCAGTCTCGTCTTGCCGTATTCGACACCCCGGTAAATGTTGCGGAAGATACCGAAACACTGAGCGATGAGACGGAAACCTACGCAAGCAATATCTCGGAAAACGACTGTTACAGTTACGCCGATAATTACGGCAATAACCCGGTGACGAGCGGCAGCGCCCCGGGCGTCGTGACGACCACCGAATACGATCTGGTGCAATTTGATCGCAAGCAACGTGTAGGTTCAGGCCGCAACAGGTACTGGATTGGCACATGCACACGGCGCGTATGGACTACGCGCACGACTTACTCGACCGAATACCAGTTCACCAAGTGGCGCTACACTCAGGTGGATCTCGACACGTCGCAGGCCAAGACGCTCGCCTCGGTTCCCTACGCATCCTATGTCAGCAGCAGTTCGCGGACGGAAACCCGCGGAGCCTATGATCCCATCAGGCTGGCCGAAATGGTATCCGATGGCACGGCGAGCAACATTACCGTGTCCAACTCCACTTGGGACGGCTGCATCGAGGAACGTGAAACCATATCGCCAACCACCACGATCCCCGATTTCTATCCCGTCCCCGATGGGGCCTACGATCTCGATTTCGATCTGGTACCCGACAGCGAACAAACCCGCTGGAGGCCGCATTGGGCCGATATGGAATTCAGCCGCAGCAACTACACCTCTGAAGATTCGACTTCCAACCGCAGCCATGTGTCGAACAACTGCCCCGCGGAAATGATGCTGCTCCGCACGGTCGATCTTTCCGACAATCCGGATGACGTCCCGACTTGGCTCGACACCTACCTCAACAACCTGCGCGCCGAAGGGAACACCTATCACGACCTCGGCATGATCTGGGGCGGACGCCTCACCAGCCCGACGGGTCTCTTTGCCGACAACGTGAACCTCGATGCCGACAAGCTCAACGTGAGCCACCACATCATCTTCATGACCGACGGCCAGATGCAACCGACCACTTCCGGCTATTCCGCCTACGGCATCGAGAATCTCGATAACCGGATCTCGCCGCGCAATTATGAAAGCACTATCACGGCGCGGCACAACGCGCGCTTTGCCGCAATGTGTTCGGCGATCAGGGCACAGGGCACGACGATCTGGGTCATTGCCTTCGGCACCAGCATGACGACCGAACTGCAGAACTGCGCAAGCAGCGGACGCGCCTACTATTCGAGCAATACCGAAGCATTGCGCAGCACCTTCAAGTACATCGCCGCGCAGGTGGCCGACCTGAGGCTCGGCAAGTGATCCGCCGGCTTCCCCTTCCCCGGTTGCACTCGCTGGCGCGGGATTCCCGCGCGGCGACGCTGCCCGAATTCGCGATCATCGCACCGGCGTTCTTCCTGCTGCTGTTCGGCATCTTCGACATCGGCCAGGGCGTCTACATCCAATCCGTGCTCCAGGGCGCGGTGCAGGATGGCGGCCGGGATTCCGGGCTCGAAAGCGGCAAGGAGCAACTGGATACAATCGATCAATACGTGCGCGACCAGGTACAGCCGCTGGTTCCCAACGCGACCTTCACGATCACGCGCAAGAATTACGAGACATTCAGCGACGTCGGTCGTCCCGAGGATTTCACGGATGCGAACGGCAACAATGCCTACGACTCCGACGAATGCTTCATGGACGCCAACGGCAACGAGCAATGGGACGCGGACATGGGGGGCAGCGGCCTCGGCGGAGCGAACGACATCGTGCTCTACACGGTAACCGTCACCTACGACCGTATTTTCCCGCTGTGGCGCTTCCTCGGCCAAAGCGAACGCGGGACGGTTACCGCATCGACCACTCTCCGGAACCAGCCTTACGGAAGCCAGGCGGCCCGCACTGCGAAACAGGTATGCCCCGCGACATGACACCCTGCCCCGCCTCGACTGTCAGCCGTACCTGGCGCGACTTGCGCGCAACCGTGCGCAAGCTGCTGCGCGACAGGGACGGAATGGCCCTTGTCGAGTTCGCCTACAGCCTGCCGCTGCTCCTGCTCCTCGGGCTGGGCGGCGTCGAAGTCGCCAATTACTCCATCGCCCACATGCGGGTCAGCCAGCTTGCCGTCTCGCTGGCGGACAACGCCTCGCGCGCCAAGCAGGAAATCGTTGCCGGCGTCCCGCACATGCGGGAACTGGACGTAAACGACGCGTTCGAGGCCGCCGAACTGCAATCGGGCAAGTTCGATATCGAAGGCAACGGGCGGATGATCCTCTCGAGCCTCGAAGTGAACAGCGACGGGGGCCAATGGATTCACTGGCAACGGTGCATAGGCGATGCCCCCTATTCGTCAAGCTACGGGGTCGAGGGCGACGGGGCGACAGGCACATCCTTCCCCGGCATGGGCCCCTCGGACCGCCGCATAACCAGCGAACCGGGCTTCGCGATCATGTTTGCCGAAGTGGTCTACGACTACAAGCCGGTCGCCTTCCCGTCCCTGATCCCGGACGTGCCGATCAGGAAGGTCGCCGCCATGTACGTGCGCGACGACCGCGACCTTACGCAGATCTACAACCCGTCGCCTGCGGCAACGGTCAGCAGCTGCAACTGATCGCGTTTCAGCGGTAACAGACCTTCCTGACCGCCTCGACGATCCGCGGCGCGTCGATCAGCGCCAGCTTTTCGAGGTTTGCCGCATAGGGCAGCGGCACGTCTTCGTCGCAAACCCGCAGGATGGGGGCGTCGAGATCGTCGAACCCGTCCTCCATGCAGATCGCGATCACTTCCGAAGCGACCGAGCATTGCGGCCAGCCTTCTTCCGCCACAACCATGCGGTTGGTCTTGGCCAGACTGGCAAGGATCGTTTCCCGGTCGAGGGGGCGCAAGGTCCTGAGGTCGATCACTTCTGCGTCGATGCCTTCCGCCGCCAGCGTTTCCGCCGCTTCCAGCGCCAGCCCGACCCCGATCGAATAGGACACGATCGTCACGTCCGCCCCTTCGCGGATGACCCGCGCCTTGCCGATCGGCAGGACATGGTCGTCGAGTTCGGCCAGTTCGAAGCTGCGGCCATAGAGCAGCTCGTTTTCGAGGAAGACCACCGGATCTTCGCAGCGGATCGCAGCTTTCAGCAGCCCTTTCGCGTCGGACGCGTCGTAAGGTGCGATCACCACCAGCCCCGGGACGTGGGAATACCAGGAGGCGTAGTTCTGGCTATGCTGCGCCCCGACGCGGCTTGCCGCCCCGTTGGGGCCGCGAAACACCACCGGACAGCGCATCTGGCCGCCCGACATGTAATGGGTCTTGGCCGCCGAATTGATGATGTGGTCCATCGCCTGCATGGCGAAATTGAAAGTCATGAATTCCACGATCGGCCGCAGGCCGCCCATCGCGGCGCCAGTACCGATCCCGGCAAAGCCGTATTCGGTGATCGGCGTATCGATCACCCGCTTGGGACCGAACTCGTCGAGCAGCCCTTGCGTGACCTTGTAGGCCCCCTGGTATTGGGCGACTTCCTCGCCCATCACGAAGACTCGCTCGTCCCGGCGCATTTCCTCGGCCATGGCATCGCGCAGCGCTTCGCGCAAGGTGACGGTAATCATGTTGCTCCCGGCCGGAATTTCGGGATCGGCCGGACGCGGCGCGGCGGCGGGCCGTTCGGTCTTGACTGGAGCCGCCGGGGCCTCTTCCTTCGCTGGCGCCTGGGGCGCGGCAGCCGCGGGGGCCGGAGCGGACGCATCCTCGCCCTCACCCGCCAGTGTGGCGATCACCGTGCCGACCTTCACGTTTTCCGAGCCTTCGGGAATGAGGATCGTGCCGATGGTTCCTTCATCGACCGCTTCGAATTCCATCGTCGCCTTGTCGGTTTCGATTTCCGCCAGGATATCGCCCGCGCGCACTTCGTCGCCTTCCTTGACCAGCCAGCGGGCCAGCGTGCCCTCTTCCATCGTCGGAGAGAGGGCGGGCATCTTGAGCTCGATCCCCATCAGTAGCTCCCCAGCACGACGTCGGTATAGAGTTCGGCCGGAGCCGGCTCGGGCGAATTTTCCGCGAAACCGGCAGCATCCGCCACCGATGCGCGAATGCGCTTCTCGATTTCCTTCAACCTGTCCTCTGGAATGCCGCGTTCGAGCAGGTCCTTCTTCGCCCGCTCGATCGAATCGTTGTGTTCGCGCACGTCCTGCACTTCCTCGCGCGTGCGGTACTTGGCAGGGTCGGACATGGAATGCCCGCGATAACGGTACGTGTTGAGCTCCATCAGCACCGGGCCGTTCCCTTCGCGCACGTGACGCAGCGCGATCTCGGCGGCTTGGCGCACTTCCAGCACGTCCATCCCGTTCACGTCCAGGCCGGGAATGCGGAACGCCGTGCCCCGGCGGTAGAAATGGGTTTCTGCCGAGCTGCGCTTGACCGACGTGCCCATGGCGTACTGGTTGTTCTCGATCACGAACACGATCGGCAGCTTCCACAGGCTGGCCATGTTGAAAGTCTCGTAGACCTGCCCCTGGTTGGCCGCGCCGTCGCCGAAATAGGCGATGCACACGCCGCCATCCTCGCGGTACTTGTGCGCGAAGGCCAGCCCCGCCCCCAGCGGGACTTGCGCCCCGACGATGCCGTGCCCGCCGTAGAAGGCATGATCGGTCGAGAACATGTGCATCGAGCCGCCCTTGCCGCGGCTGATGCCCGCTTCACGCCCGGTCAGTTCCGCCATGATGACCTTGGGGTCGATACCGTAGGCCAGCATGTGGCCATGGTCGCGATAGCCGGTAATCACGCTGTCCTTGCCCGCATCGAGCGCCGACTGGATGCCGACAGCCACCGCTTCCTGCCCGATGTAGAGGTGGCAGAAACCGCCTATCAGGCCGAGACCGTAAAGCTGGCCTGCCCGCTCCTCGAACCGGCGGATGAGCAGCATCTGCTCGTAAAAGGTCAGCAGTTCGTCGTCGCTCGCGGCATAACGTTTCTGCTGGCCGTGCTCTTCCTGCAGGCTGTGAAGGACGAAATCATCGTCTGGAATCGGTACGGCCTTCTTGTGCGTGGTCTTCTTCGTACTGGTGCCAGAACTGGCGGCAGGCTTTGCCAAAGTCCCTGTCCTCATCATCATGTGGCTGACCGTAAGGTAACCGAACAATCGAGCCTTGCCTATAGGCGCAAGCGGCATGTCTAGGCAACGGCCAGAATGCCCAAATCGCTTATATCTCGATGAAGTATCCGCCCCTGTTCAACAGGGCCGATACGGTCAATTCAGGGTGATGACGACTTCGTCCGGGTGAGCGACATTGAGATTGCTGCGCAGCAGTTCGCCCACGAGATCGGGATCGGCATGTTTCGGATCGAGCAGCGCGACGCGGTTTTTCAACTCTTCGCGTTCCCCCTCCAGCTGGGCGATCCGGGCCTGCCGCTGTTCGAGCAGCTTCATGCTCTCGCCCCAGGCGAGCACTCCGCTCGGCCCGGCAAAGGCCAGCCCGCCGAGCAGCAGCAAAACCACCACGGCAAATGCCTGGAACAGTTTCTCCCTCGGGGAGCGAAGCATGGCGTCGGCGTTGGTCACGGGATTGAAAGAATCACAGATAACGCCCGGATTCAAGCGGTTTTCCCTGTGGAGTGCGAATTTCCCGGTGGGTAACTGGAGGCAGCTGCCGCAGAGGGTGAGCAAGCCCGCATCCAACGGGACTGTTCCGGAAGCCTCCTCCGCTCCTTCGCACCACCTGCGAAACCCGTTTCAAACGGGCCGAGCGCACCAAAAAGCCCGCCCCCATTTCCCGGGAAGCGGGCCTTGTGGTGCGCCCAAGATGGCAAAGATGAGAACTGGGTGATCGTCGTTTGAGGTTCGGAAATCCTGCGATAACCGTCAGATTCCCACGGTCATAATAGCTGTTGGAACTTCTGAAAGTCCTCTGATTGTTGATT
>JAQVEQ010000324.1 GCA_028697875.1 Novosphingobium sp.
CTCGATCGCAGGATCAAGGACCTGCATGCGCGGGTGCACAGCGGGGCGTATCGGGCGCTGCCGGCGCGTCGGAGCTACATTCCGAAGGACGACGGAAGCAAGCGTCCGCTGGCGGTCGCGGCGCTCGAGGACAAGATTGTCCAGAAGGCCGTGGCCACGGTGCTGAGCGAGATTTACGAGGAAGATTTCCTGGGGTTCTCGTATGGATTCCGACCCGAACGCGGCCAGCACGATGCGCTGGATGCGTTGATTGTCGGGATCACCAGCAACAAGGTGAACTTCATTCTCGACGCCGACATCCGATCATTCTTCACGGAGGTATCCCAGCAATGGGTCGTCCGCTTCCTGGAGCATCGGATCGGTGATCCGCGCATTATCCGGCTCGTCCAGAAATGGCTGCGCGCCGGAGTTCTTGAAGATGGGATCGTGACGGTTGAAGAGAAGGGGACAGGCCAGGGCTCGGTGATCTCGCCGCTGCTCTCGAACGTTTACCTCCACTACGTCTTTGATCTTTGGGCCGATCGCTGGCGACGGCGCGAGGCCACGGGCGACATGATCATGGTCAGATACGCCGATGACATCATCGTCGGCTTCCAGCATGAGAGCGATGCCCGCAGATTCTGGAACGATATGCGCGACAGGCTGGGGGAATTTTCGTTATCGCTGCATTCGGACAAGACCCGGCTGATCGAGTTCGGTCGCTTTGCGGCGCAGAACTGCGAGAAGCGAAGGCGTTCCGGTCCGGAAACCTTCAAGTTCTTGGGCTTTGTGCTCATCTGCGACAAGAGCCGCGGCGGCGTCTTTCGTGTGAGACGGAAGTCGCGGCGCGACCGCATGCGCGCAACGCTTCGAGACATCAAGGAGGCGCTGCGGCGACGCATTAACAGGCCGATCCCGGAAACGGGTAAATGGCTCGCAAGCGTCGTCTCGGGCTATTTCGCCTATCATGCCGTGCCAACCAATGGGCTGGCGCTGGCTGCGTTTCGTCGGCACGTCATCGTCATCTGGCATCGGCAGCTCGCTCGCCGCAGCCAGCGCGCTCGTGTGCCGTGGGAGCGAATGGCGAAGTTGGCAGACGAATATCTCCCCAAGCCGCGCATCCTTCATCCCTGGCCGAACGTGCGCTTCGCCGCCAGACACCCGAGGTAGGAGCCGTATGCGGGAATCCCGCTCGTACGGATCTGTGCGGGGGGCGCTCAGCAATGAGCGTCCCTACCGCGAACCTGACGACGGCGAGGGTTCTCGCCCCGAATCAGGAGCATTCGATGACGAAGCGAAGCCGCCGGACGCATTCTCCGGCGTTCAAAGCGAAAGTGGCCCTGGCCGCGATCAAGGGCGAGAAGACGCTGGCCGAACTGGCGCAGCAGTTCGACGTCCATCCGAACCAGATCACGACGTGGAAGAGCCAGCTTTTGGAAGGCGCGGCCGGCGTTTTCGGGCAGGAGAAGGCGGAGCCGAAAGAAGCGGCGGTCGATTTGAAGGCGCTTCATGCCAAGATCGGCGAACTGACGCTGGAGAATGATTTTTTGGAAGGCGCGCTCACAAAAGCGGGATTGCTGAGCGCAAAAAGATGATCGACCGCAACCATGACCTTTCGATCGTCCGGCAGGCGAAGGCGCTCGGGCTTTCCCGCAGCACGGTCTATTACAAGCCTCGGCCGGTTTCGGCCGAGGATTTGCATCTCATGCGCCGCCTCGACGAGCTGCATCTCGATTATCCCTTCGCCGGGGCACGGATGCTGCGCGATCTGTTGCGGCGCGAGGGCGTCGTCATCGGCCGCCGGCATGTCGCGACGCTGATGAAGCGGATGGGGATCGAGGCGATCTACCGGCGGCCGAATACGAGCAAGCCTGCGCCGGGACACAAGGTCTACCCGTATCTCCTGCGCGGCGTGACGATCGAGCGGCCGAACCACGTCTGGGCGATGGACATCTCCTACATCCCGATGCGGCGCGGCTTCGTCTATCTCGCAGCGGTGGTCGACGTGGCGAGCCGGCGCGCTCTGTAGCATCGCGTGTCGATCGGCATGGAAGCGGCGTTCTGCATCGAGGCGCTCGAAGAGGCGCTGGCGAAACACGGCAAACCCGAAATCTTCAACACGGATCAGGGCAGCCAGTTCACCAGCGCCGACTTCACGCGCGTGCTGCTCGATGCGAAAGTCAATATCAGCATGGACGGCAAGGGCGCCTGGCGTGACAATGTCTTCGTCGAGCGGCTGTGGCGCAGCGTGAAATACGAGGAAGTCTATCTGCGCGCCTATGGCAGCGTGTCCGAGGCGCGTGCGTCGATCGGTCGATATCTGGCCTTCTACAATGAGCGGCGGCCGCACTCGTCGCTTGACGGGCGCACACCCGACGAGGCCTACTTCGGCATAAAGGAAACGGCCATGGCCGCATGACCGTCGCCTTTCGATTTTGTCGCAGCTCTGGTCGGGCCTACGGCCCTCCCGACGCCGCGACAAAATCGAAACGCCCCGCGTTCAGCAAACCCCGGCAGAGATCCACCTAAAATCCGCGGGGAGCTGTCCAAACAACCGGAGCCATATGTCTTCATAACCTCCCGACATCCGCGATGAACAACGGAATTACGGAATTACGAAATTACGCATGGCAGAACCAGTAAGCATAGTATGTCTCCTCCTCTTCCTGGGCGT
>JAQVEQ010000093.1 GCA_028697875.1 Novosphingobium sp.
CGATTTCCGCCGACCTTGCCGCCGAACAGCGCCGCAGCGCGGTGATGGACCTCGCCTCGCGCCTGCAGGACGAATTCGACCAGGGCGGCAGCCTCAGCGAAGCCGCGAAGGAAGTGAAAGCCAAGGTCGAGGAAACCCGCCCGCTGACCGCCGACGGCCTGGTCTACGGCACGCCCGGCGAAAAGGCCCCGGCGGTCCTCGCCAAGGTCATCTCCACCGCCTTTTCGATGCAGGAAGACGAACCGCAACTGGCCGAAGTCGATCCCGGCAAGACTTTCCTGATCTTCGACGTGAAGGAAATCACCCCGTCGGCCGCCGCACCGCTTGCCGAAATCAAGGACACGCTCGCCGCCGCGTGGAAACGCGACCAGGGGCTCGGCAAGGCGAAGGAAGCCGCCGACCGCGTCGTTGCCGCGATCAGGAAGGGTACCCCCGTGGCCAAGGCCATGACGGCCGAGAAAAAACCCTTCCCCGCGCCCGACCACATTACCATGAACCGGCAGCAGCTGGCGCAGATGAGCGGACGCGTCCCCACCCCGCTCGCCTTGATGTTCAGCATGGCCGAAGGCACGGTGAAGCGGCTGGAAGCACCGCGCGAGATGGGCTGGTTCATCGTCCAGCTGGACAAGATCGAACCGGGCAAGGTCGCCAAGGACGATCCCATCCTGGCCGGCGCCAGCCGCCAGCTCGGAAGCCTGACGGAACGCGAATACGACGAACAGTTCCGCAAGGCCGTCCGCGCCGAAGTCGGCGTGACACGCAACGAACCCGCGATCAACGCCGTGCGCAAGCAGCTCGGCGGCGGGAACTGAGGCTGCCGTCATGACCACTGCCCTGCCGGACAACGCCGCCGCGGCCCGCGCCGCCCTTTCCGCCGGAAAACCGGCGCTGGTATGGCGCAGGCTGGTCGCCGACACGGAAACCCCGGTCGGCGCCGCTCTCAAGCTGGTCGAGCCGGGACGCGGCGACTTCCTGCTCGAGTCGGTCGAAGGCGGGGAAACCCGCGGGCGCTACAGCCTGCTGGGGATCGACCCGGACCTTGTCTTCCGCGCGACCGGCGCGTCGTGCGAAGTCAACCGCACCTGGAAGGCCGACCGCGACGCCTTCACCCCGTTGGCCGGCGGCAGTCTGGCGGAACTGCGCAAGCTGGCCGCGTCCTGCCGTATCGACGACGTGCCGGAGGAACTGCCCCCGACGCTTGCCTGCCTGGTCGGCTATTTCGGCTATGAAACGATCGGCCTGGTCGAAAAGCTTCCGCGCGCGCCGCAAAGCCCGCTCGCCTTGCCGGACATGCTGTTCGTCCGCCCGACCCTGATCCTGATCTTCGACGGGCTGGGCAGCGAACTGTTCTGCATCGCCCCTCTCTGGGCCGACGGCGGGGATCCCGACGTGGCGATTGCCGATGCAGGCGAACGGATCGACGCGGCGCTGAGCAAGCTCGGCCAGAGCGTCCCGCCGCGCAGCCGCGCGACGGACCTGCCGGAAATGGCGCTGACCCCGGTGCTGCCGCAGGGCGCCTATCGCGACATGGTGCTGAAGGCGAAGGAATACATCGAGGCGGGCGACATCTTCCAGGTGGTGCTGGCCCAGCGCTTCACTTGTCCCTTCCCCCTGCCGCCAAGCGAGCTTTACCGCGCGCTGCGGCGGGTAAATCCCTCGCCGTTCCTCTATTTCCTCGACCTGCCGGGCTTCGCGGTGGTCGGCTCCAGCCCGGAAATCCTCGTGCGCGTGCGCGACGGCGAAGTCACTATCCGCCCGATCGCCGGCACCCGCCCGCGCGGGGCGACGGCGGAGGAAGACCGCGCCAACGAAGCCAGCCTGCTGGCCGACCCCAAGGAACGGGCCGAACACCTCATGCTGCTCGACCTCGGCCGCAACGATGTCGGGCGCGTGGCGGCACGCAGCAGCGTGCGCGTGACCGACAGCTTCACTATCGAACGCTACAGCCACGTCATGCATATCGTCAGCAACGTGGTCGGGCGGCTCGATCCGAAACATGACGCGCTCGATGCGCTGTTCGCGGGTTTCCCGGCCGGCACCGTTTCCGGCGCGCCGAAGATCCGCGCCTGCGAGATCATTGCCGAACTGGAGCCGGAAACGCGCGGCGCCTATGCCGGCGGCGTCGGCTATTTCGCGCCCGACGGCTCCGTCGACAGCTGCATCGTCCTGCGGACCGCCGTGGTCAAGGACGGGACGATGCACGTGCAGGCAGGCGCCGGGATCGTCGCCGATTCCGATCCCGCCTACGAACAGCGGGAGTGCGAACACAAGGCCGGAGCGCTGGCCGCCGCCGCGCGCGAGGCAGCCCGGATCGCGGAAGAGCCGGGCTTCGGCCAGTGAGGCACCCGGCCTTTCCGCTTGCCGTCCTGGCCCTCGCCGCCTGCACCCCACAGCCAGTCGACACTGCGGACAAGGACCAGGTGAAGCCGGTTGCGAAGCAGGTGTCCGCCTGCCGCGCCGACCGTTTCGAGGAAATCCCGCTGACGGTCTGCACTGCCGATCCGGCCAGGGATCGCATCCGCACGGTGCTCGGCCCGGCAAAAGGCGCGCCCTACCGCAGCCTGGCCGTGCTCGCCGCCAGCCGCGCGGCCGATGCGCCGCCGGTGGCTTTCGCGGTCAACGGCGGGATGTTCGACGACGATGGCAAGCCGATCGGCTACTATGTCGAGGATGGAAAACGCCTCCACCTCCTGAACCGCAAGGACGGCCCGGGCAATTTCCACATGAAGCCCAACGGGGTGTTCTTCGGCACGGACGGCCATTGGGAAATCCGCACGAGCGAAGACTTCGCCAAGAATGTCGGGAAACGGCCCGATTTCGCCACCCAATCCGGGCCGATGCTGGTGATCGACGGGCATCTCCACCCCGGCATTTCGGCCGACGGGGTTGCGACCAACATCCGCAACGGCGTGGGCGTGGGCACCGACGGCAAGGCCTATTTCGTCATTTCCGACGGGCCGCTCTCCTTCGGCAAGCTGGCCCGCTATTTCCGGGACGAGCTCAAGACCCCTAACGCGCTCTATCTCGACGGCAAGGTTTCCGCACTGTGGGACCCGGCGACCGGGCGGCTCGACACGGGCGCATCGCTTGGCCCCTTGATCGTGGTCGAACAATCGGGGAAAGGCGGCACATGATCCTCGTCATCGACAATTACGACAGCTTCACCTGGAACCTCGTCCATTACCTGATGGAACTGGGGGCCGAAGTGGAAGTCGTGCGCAACGACGCACTCACCGCCGCGCAGGCGCTGGAAACGGGCGCCAAGGGTTTCCTGATCTCGCCCGGCCCCTGCACTCCGAACGAAGCGGGGATCAGCCTCGACCTCGTGGGGGCCTGTGCCGATGCGAAGAAGCCGCTGCTGGGCGTGTGCCTCGGCCACCAGTCGATCGGGCAGTATTTCGGCGGCAAGGTCGTGCGCGGCGGGCTGATGCATGGCAAGACCAGCCCTGTGACGCATGACGGAACGGGCGTCTTCGCCGGGATACCCTCGCCCTTCACCGCCACGCGTTACCACTCGCTGATCGTGACCGACATTCCCGACGTCCTCATGGTCAATGCCACGTCGGACGACACGCACGTCATGGGCTTCCGCCACAGGGAATTGCCGATCCACGGGGTCCAGTTCCACCCCGAAAGCATCGCCACCGAACACGGGCACGACATGCTGGCCAATTTCATGGCGATCTGCGGGATCAACGCGGTCGAACGGGCATGAGCCTGCTGCCCGACCCGCAATTTCCGCGGGAAGAAGAGGAAGCGGAACGGGCCTTCGGCGCGATCCTCGACGGGGGGGCACCGGACGACGAAATCGCCGCGTTCCTGATCGCCCTGTCGGACCGGGGCGAAACCGCGAGCGAGATCGCCGGTGCGGCCCGCGCGATGCGCGCCCGGCTGATCCCGGTTTCGGCGCCCGCCAATGCCATCGACGTATGCGGCACGGGCGGCGACGGGCACCACACGCTCAACGTTTCCACTGCCGTCAGCCTGGTGGTCGCCGCCTGCGACGTGCCGGTGGCCAAGCACGGCAACCGCGCCGCCTCGTCCAAGGCGGGCGCGGCCGACACGCTCGAAGCGCTCGGCCTCGATCTCGACCGTGCGGCCGAAACTGCCGAAGAAACGCTGCACGACATCGGCATCTGTTTCCTCTTCGCGGCCAAGCACCACCCGGCGATGGGCCGGATCATGCCGATCCGCAAAGCCATCGGCCGGCGCACGATCTTCAATCTCATGGGCCCGCTGGCGAACCCGGCGGGCGTGCGCCGCCAGCTGGTCGGCATTGCCCGGCCCGCTTACGTCCCGATCTATGCCGAAGCGATCCTGCGGCTCGGCACCGATCATTCGCTGGTCGTCTCGGGCGACGAGGGGCTGGACGAACTGAGCCTGGCAGGCGGCAGCGAACTGGCCGAGGTCAAGGACGGCCAGATCGCCATGCGCCGGGTCGCTCCCGCCGACGCGGGCCTGCCCAATGCCCCGCTGGAGGCGATCCGCGGCGGCGATCCGGCCCACAACGCGGCCGCGCTGCGCCGCCTGCTGCAAGGCGAGCATGGCCCCTATCGCGACGCCGTTCTGTTCAACGCGGCGGGCGCGCTGATCGTGGCAGGCGCGGCCAAGGACTGGCGCGACGGCGCGGAAGAGGCCGCCGAAGCCATCGACAAGGGGCTGGCCAACGCCCTGCTCGACTGCTGGATCGCGGCCACCCATTGAGGCCACGGCCTTCGACAAGCTGGGGCCGAGCCTCTCGACTCCATGCACCCCACTGCCTACAGGCGCAGTCACGATGACCGACAAGCTCACCGAAATCTGCAACACCAAGCGCGCGGAAGTGGCCGAACGCAAGACCACGGCGACCGTGGCCGATCTCGATGCGCGGGCCCGCGAACAGACGCCCCCGCGCGGCTTCCGCAAGGCGCTGGAAGCGAAATCCGCCACCGGTTTCGGCCTGATCGCGGAAATCAAGAAGGCCAGCCCGTCCAAGGGCCTGATCCGCCCCGATTTCCGCCCCGCCGAACATGCCGTGGCCTACGAACAGGGCGGCGCGGCCTGCCTGTCGGTGCTGACCGATGCGCCCCATTTCCAGGGACACGAGGATTTCCTGATGGATGCCCGCGCGGCCTGTTCCCTGCCGGTACTGCGCAAGGATTTCATGGTCGACCCGTGGCAGGTGGCCGAAGCCCGCGCGATCGGAGCCGACGCGATCCTCATCATCGTCGCCGCGCTGGACGATGCTCTGATGGCCGAGATCGAAGCCGCCGCGCTGGAACGCGGAATGGACGTGCTGGTCGAAGTCCACAACGAACAGGAAATGGAACGCGCCGCGCGGCTGCAATCGCGCCTGATCGGGGTCAACAACCGCGACCTCAAGCGCTTCGTCACCGACCTTGCGACGACCGAACGGCTCGTGCCGCTGGCGCCGGAAGGCAGCCTGCTGGTCAGCGAAAGCGGGATCAACACCCATGCCGACCTGCTGCGGATGGAAAAGTCGGGCGTGCGCTGTTTCCTCGTGGGCGAAAGCCTGATGCGGCAAGCCGATGTCGCCGCCGCCACGCGGGAGCTGCTCGGGACATAACAGGGCACAAAGCCCGACTCGGATTTTGGGAGAGACCGATGAAAGCCTACAATTTCGACAGTTCCGCCCCGCTGGACGGCGTGCCCGGTGCCGCCGTCGGCCTGAAACTGGTGGAACGCGATCCGGGCACGCCCGGCCCGGGCCAGGTCCAGGTCGCGGTGAAGGCCAATTCGCTGAACTTCGTCGATCTCACCTGCCTCTACGGCGCCTTCCCGGTCGACGGGCGCATTCCCCTGCTCGACGGGGCGGGCGAAGTCGTGGCGGTAGGCGACGGGGTCTACGGCTTCGCGCCGGGCGACCGAGTGGTCGCCAACCCGCACAGCAACTGGCTGGCCGGGCCGCCCGCGCCCGGCAGCAACGGCATGGTGCTCGGCATCGTCGTCGACGGGATGCTGGGCGAAGCCGTCACTCTGCCGGAAAGCGCGCTGGTCCGCCTGCCGGATACGCTCACTTACGAACAGGGCGCCAGCCTGCCCTGCGCCGGTCTCAGCGCGTGGAGCAGCCTCTCGGGCGGGCCCAGCAAGTACGCGGTCGTCCCCGGCGGCACGGTGCTGACGCAGGGCACCGGCGGCGTCTCGCTGTTCGCGGTCCAGTTTGCCAAGGCCATGGGTTGCCGGGTCATCGCCACCACGTCCTCCGCCGCGAAGATGGACACACTCCGGGCGATGGGCGCGGACCATGTCATCAACTACGTCGAAACGCCCGAATGGGGTGCCGCCGCGCTCGAACTGACCGGCGGGATCGGCGTGGATCTCGTCGTCGAAGTGGGCGGGCCGAACACCTTGCCGCAATCGATCGTGGCCGCGAAGACGGGCGGGCGCATCGCCATGGTCGGGATCGTCGGCGGCATGGGCTCGATCGATTACACCGCCATGCTGCCGGTCAATCACAAGGTGCTGACGCTCTACGCCAACGGCATGGGCAGCCGCCGCGATCTGGAGGACATGCTGCGGTTCGTCGACGCGAACGGCATCGCCCCGACGGTCGATTCCACCTTCGCTTTCGAAGCGGCCCCCGACGCCTACCGCCACTTCGCGGGGCGGGGACACATCGGCAAGGTGGTGATTTCGCACCAGGCCTGATCCGGGACGCGGCAAGACCGCAAAACCGCGCTGTCCTACAGGGCCAAGCTCTGGCATGTAGGGGCCATGAGCCCGCGCCTTTCCTCGACTTTCGCCCCCTGCCCGGCCCCTTCCGGGAGGGGGCCGGAGTTCTCGCCCAGAACCCTGTCAACTCTGTCAACTTCGTCAGGAAAGTGCGCGCGAACATGAACCGGCTCACCCATCTCGACGAACAGGGACAGGCGCGGATGGTCGATGTCGGCGGCAAGGCCGAAACCGCGCGCAAGGCTGTCGCCACCGGCCGCATCCGCATGTCGGCGGCGGCTCTCTCCGCGATCCGCGACGGCGATGCCCCCAAGGGCGACGTGCTGGCCGCCGCCCGAATTGCCGGGATCATGGCGGCGAAGAAGACCGGGGACCTGATCCCCTTGTGCCACCCGCTCGCGCTCGATGCGGTCACGCTCGATTTCGCGTTCGAGGGCGGCGCCCTGCGCGCCACGGCCACCGCTTCGCTGACCGGCAAGACCGGCGTGGAAATGGAAGCGATGACGGCCACCGCCATCGCTCTCCTCACCATCTACGACATGGCCAAGGCGCTGGATAAAGGCATGGTGATCGAGGAAGTCCGTCTCCTGTCCAAGAGCGGCGGCAAGTCGGGCGATTGGAAAGCCGGCCCTCTGTGAGCCCCCTCATCCCCCTCGACGAAGCGCAGGCGCGGCTGCTCGCCATGGCGGTGCCGCTGTCTGTCGAACGTGTACCCGTGGGTGAAGCGCTCGGCCGGTTCCTGGCCGAACCGCTCGCCGCCCGCCGCACGCAGCCGTCCGCCGACCTTTCGGCGATGGACGGCTATGCGCTGGGCGGGACCGGCACTACCGGGCCGTGGCGCGTGATCGGGGAAAGCGCGGCGGGCCACCCGTTCGGCGGGACGGTCGGGCCGGGCGAAGCGGTCCGCATCTCCACCGGGGCGTTTCTGCCCGCAGGCGCGCAAACCGTGCTGCTGCAGGAAGATGCCGCGCGAGACGGGAACACGCTGTCCCTTTCGGGCGACGAACCGGAGACGGGCCGCCATATCCGCCACGCGGGTTTCGATTTCTGCGACGGACAGGAATTGCTGCCGGCCGGCACACGGATCACCCCTGCGGTGATCGCGCTTGCCATTTCCTCCGGCAACGCAACGCTGGCCGTGCGGCGCAAGCTCCGGATCGTGGTGATCGACAGCGGGGACGAACTTGCCCCCGACCCCACGCAATGCGCCCCCCACCAGATCCCGGCCAGCAACGGCCCGATGCTGGAGGCGATGCTGGGATGCCTGCCTTGCGAAATCACGCGGATCGGCCCGGTGGCGGACGACCTTGGCGCTCTCGCCGCCGCGCTGGAGCAGGCGGAATGGGCCGATCTCGTGATTACCAGCGGCGGGGCCTCGGTCGGCGATCACGACCTCGTCCGTCCTGCGCTGGAAGCCTGGGGGGCGGAGCTGGCTTTCTGGAAAGTGGCGATGAAGCCGGGCAAACCGATCATGGTGGCCCGGAGAGACGCCGGGGGCCGGGAACAGTTCGTCATCGGCCTGCCGGGCAATCCGGTTTCGAGCTACGTCACCGCCTATCTCTTCATGCTGCCGCTGGTACGGGCCTTGCTGGGCGCCGCCCAGCCCCTGCCGCGCAAGGTCACCGCATGGTGCGCCCAGGCCATTCCCGAAGGCGGCAGGCGGCTGGAATTCGTCCGCGCCCATTGGGACGGCGAATGTGCCGCCTTCCTATCCGAACAGGACAGCAGCGCCCTGCGCGCCCTTTCCACCGCCAACGCCCTGATCGAACGGCCCGCACACGCCCCCCAGGTTCCGGCCGGGGGGTACGTCTCGCTCTACCTGCTCGAAAATGGCGGGATCGCTTGACTCGCGCCCAAAGGTTGCTTAATTGTTCCTTATTCGTTCACCCCGTGTCCTTTCTGCGGGGAACATTGCAAGCCCGCCCGGTCCACTGTTGGAGCGGCGGCAGGATAGGGAGCCTACGACGATGCTCACGGCCAAGCAGCATGAGCTGATCCGGTTCATCCAGACCCGTCTTGAGGAAACCGGCATTTCCCCCTCGTTCGAGGAAATGAAGGAAGCGCTCGACCTCAAGTCGAAATCCGGCGTCCACCGCCTGATTTCCGCACTGGAGGAACGCGGCTTCATCCGCCGCCTGCCCAACCGTGCCCGCGCGCTGGAAGTGCTCAAGCAGCCCGAGGACGTGAACACCCTGGCCCCCCGCGCTCCGGCGGCGGCCAGCCCCGCCAACGATATTGTCGCGCGCACGGCCCAGCCGCCCGCCGCCCGGCCCGCCCCGGCCAACGACGTGATCGAGATCCCGCTGCACGGGCGGATTGCCGCCGGTGCCCCGATCGAGGCGCTGGAAGGCCATTCGACCCTGCCCGTGCCTGCCGCCCTGCTCGGCGCGGGGGAGCACTACGCCCTGGAAGTATCGGGCGATTCGATGGTCGAAGCCGGGATCTTCGACGGGGACTTCGCTCTCGTGAAGCGCACCGACACGGCCCGCGACGGGGAAATCGTCGTCGCCCTCGTCCGCAACGAGGAAGCGACGCTCAAATACCTGCGGCGGGAAGGCGGCAAGATCCGGCTCGATCCGGCCAATGCCGCCTACGAACCGCAGATCTACGAACCGCACGAAGTGATCGTGCAAGGCAAGCTGGCGGGCCTGCTGCGCCGCTATCACTGAGTTGCCGCCGATCCCCACTCATGACCGGCTTGGCCGAACCGTGAGTGGGAGGAGGGCCTCCTTTCAACGCCCTGTCCGCCACCAGCCATGCTGCCCCTGGGTGCCGGCAACCGTCCTGACACGCCGATGGGCAAGGTCGATGGCCAGCCCGCCGCTCTTTGACAGCATTCGCCGGTCGGCCTTGAGCCAGCGCGGACGGCAACTGCGCGGCAGGCTGCGATCGGCAATGACGATGTCGGCACGCTCGCAGGCCGCCGCCAGGGCGCGCTCTTCCACTCGCGTAGGGCTGCGCGCGGCGAGCAGGTGGTACCGCTTGCCGCCCCGCGCCAGGGTCACGGAACAGAAGTCGCGGCTGCACTTGGCTCCGGGCCACTGTTCGAAAGTCAGCGGTTCGCCGTCCATGCCCGACAGTTCCAGCAGGTTGTCGCGCGCGTAATCGCTACGGCTGTCGCGCAGTACCAGCAGGCGCGGCCCTTCGCCCGAAATGCCGACATGGCGCCCGTCGCCGGAAACCAGCACGTCGGGCACGGAAGCCGCCTGCGCCATCGCCGCCGCCAGTCCCACCGGCAACAGGCCGAACAGGCGCACCCGCCCGCGCCACAGGGCCAGCCACAGCCCGCCCGCCGCGAAGAGGGCGAATGTCCACGGCCCCATCGACGGCATATGCTTCACCGCCCCCGGCTGGCCCGCCGTCCAGTGCGCGATCGCCAGCAGCAGTTCGAGCGCCTTGCCCGCCACCCACCACGCGGGTGCCCCCAGCCCGGCAAGGTCGAGCAGCAGCGCCAGCGCGATCAGCGGCATGATTACGAACGTCGTCAACGGAATGGCGGCGATATTGGCCAGCGCCCCGTAAACCCCGGCGCGATGGAAATGGAACAGCCCGATCGGCATCAAGGCCAGTTCGATCACCAGGCCCGTCAGCAGGAGCATCGCCGCGCGCCGTCCCGCCCATGCCGGCCAGCCTTCCTCCCGCGGCGCGAGGAACGCCCGCACCGGGGCGGCGCCATGCAGAGCGACAATCGCGATCACGGCGGCGAAGCTCATCTGGAAGCTGGGCCCCGCCAGCGCTTCCGGCCACAACATCAGCACGACCGCCGCCGCGACTGCCACCATCCGCAGCGACAGGGGCTCGCGCCCCAGGGCCAGCGCGGCCAGCACCAGGATCGCCCCAACGCAACTGCGCACGGTCGGCACTTCGGCCCCGGTCAGGAGCGTATAGCCGACCCCGGCCAGCGCCCCCGTCCCCGCCGCCAGCAAGGGCAGGCGCACTCGCAGGGCAAGCCACGGCCAGGCCGCCAGCAGCTTGAGCGTCACGAAATAGACCGCCGCGATCACGGCGCTGACATGCAGCCCGCTGATCGACAGCAGGTGCGTCAGCCCCGAATCGCGCATGGCCTGCTCGTCCGCCTCGGCAATCGCGCCCCGGTCCCCGCTGGCGAGCGCCGCCGCGATGCTTCCCGGCGATCCGCCGAGGTGGCGGCGCACATGGGCCGAAAGGGCGCGTTGCAGGCGCGCCAGCCCCCCGCCCTCGCCCGCCGGCTCCAGTACCGTGACCGGGCCGACGGCATTGCCGGTCGCGGCATAGCCCTTGAACCAGGCCGTGCGCGCGAAGTTGTAGGCTCCCGGCAGCATCGGCGGCGCGGGCGGCATCAGCCGCGCCTTGACGCGAATAACGGCTCCTTCGTCCAATGTTGGAAGGTCCGCGTCCTGCGGCAGGTTGAGCCGTACCTTGATGGCCCGCCCGCTCCCCGGCTCGCGCGTCGCAAGGACGAGGCGGACGCGCTGCTGCGCTGGCTGTTCCTCCCGCTCGAGCACGCGGGCGTCGATCGCGCCGGTCATCGGCCGTGCGACCGGTTCCGTCCCGGCAATGGCCGAACGGGCCCAGACCAGCGCCATGCCCACAGCGGC
>JAQVEQ010000094.1 GCA_028697875.1 Novosphingobium sp.
AAGGCAAGGCGATCCAGCTGCACCCGCTGGTCTGCTCGGCCTTCAACGCTGACTTCGACGGTGACCAGATGGCCGTCCACGTCCCGCTGAGCCTCGAGGCCCAGCTGGAAGCGCGCGTGCTGATGATGTCGACCAACAACATCCTCAGCCCCGCCAACGACAAGCCGATCATCGTGCCGTCGCAGGACATGGTCCTGGGCCTCTATTACCTGTCGATGGACCGCGAAGGCGAGCCGGGCGAAGGCATGATCCTGGCCGACATGCAGGAAGTCCACCAGGCGCTGCACGTCGGCGCGGTGACACTGCACTCCAAGATCGTCAGCCGCGTGCCGCAGATGGGCGAGGACGGGGTCGAGCGGATGGTCCGCTACGAAACCACGCCGGGCCGCATGCTGATCGGCGAGTGCCTGCCCAAGAGCCACAAGGTGCCGTTCGACGTCGTCAATCGCCTCCTCACCAAGAAGGACGTGGGCGACGTTATCGACGAAGTGTACCGTCACACCGGCCAGAAGGACACGGTGCTGTTCGCCGACGCGATCATGTCGCTGGGCTTCCGTCACGCGTTCCGGGCCGGCATCTCGTTCGGCAAGGACGACATGATCATCCCGGACAGCAAGGTGGAACTGGTCGACCAGACCAAGGGGCTGGTTGCCGACTACGAGCAGCAGTACCAGGACGGCCTGATTACCCAGCAGGAAAAGTACAACAAGGTGATCGACGCCTGGAGCCGTTGCGGCGACCAGGTGGCCGCGGCCATGATGGACGAGATCAAGGCAATGCCGAAGGACCCGGAAACGGGCCGCCTGGCGCCGATCAACTCGATCTACATGATGAGCCACTCCGGCGCTCGTGGTAGCCCGGCCCAGATGAAGCAGCTGGCCGGTATGCGCGGCCTCATGGCCAAGCCGTCGGGCGAGATCATCGAAACGCCGATCATCTCGAACTTCAAGGAAGGCCTGACCGTTCTCGAATACTTCAACTCGACCCACGGCGCCCGCAAGGGCCTCGCGGACACCGCGTTGAAGACCGCGAACTCGGGTTACCTGACCCGCCGCCTGGTCGACGTGTCGCAGGACTGCGTGATCGTTGAAACGGACTGCAAGACGACGAACAGCCTCGAAATGCGCGCCATCGTGCAGGGCGGTTCGACCATCGCCTCGCTCGGCGAGCGTATCCTCGGCCGCACCGTGGCCGAAGACCTCGTCAACGCGAAGACCGGCGAAGTCATCGTCGAGGCCGGCACTCTGATCGACGAACCCATGGTCAAGGCGATCGAGGAAGCCGAAGTCCAGTCCGCCAAGATCCGCAGCCCGCTGGTCTGCGAAGCGGAACAGGGCGTCTGCGCGACCTGCTACGGCCGTGACCTTGCCCGCGGTACGCCGGTGAACATCGGCGAAGCGGTCGGTGTCATCGCCGCCCAGTCGATCGGCGAGCCGGGCACGCAGCTGACCATGCGTACCTTCCACATCGGCGGCGCGGCGCAGCTCAACGAAACTTCGCATCTCGAAGCGATTTCGAACGGCACTATCGAACTGCGCGACATGCCCACCATCGTGGACAAGCGCGGCCGCCGCCTTTCGCTCGCCCGTAACGGCGAGATCGCGGTGATCGACGCCGAAGGGCGCGAGCGCGAAATCCACAAGGTGCCTTACGGTACCGTGCTGATGTTCGAGAACGGCGGCGAAGTGAAGGCGGGCGACCGTCTGGCCGAGTGGGACCCGTTCACTCTGCCGATCATCACCGAGCAGTCGGGTATTGTGAAGTTCCAGGACCTTGCCGAAGGCAAGACCATGGAAGAACGCGTCGACGAAGCCACCGGCATCGCCCAGCGCGTCGTCACGGAATACCGTTCGGCCGGGCGTTCGAAGAAGGAAGACCTTCGTCCGCGCCTGACCCTGCTCGGCGAAGGCGGCGGAGACGAAACGGAGGCCGCGCGCTACATGCTGGCGCCGGGCACCACGCTTTCGGTCGAGGACGGCCAGCAGGTCGAAGCGGGCGACATCCTTGCCCGTGCCTCGCGCGAAGCGGCCAAGACGCGTGACATCACCGGCGGTCTGCCGCGTGTTGCCGAGCTGTTCGAAGCCCGCAAGCCGAAGGACAACGCGGTGATCGCCAAGATCAGCGGCCGCGTCGAATTCGTCCGCGACTACAAGGCGAAGCGCAAGATCGCGATCATCCCGGAAGAGGGCGATCCGGTGGAATACCTGATCCCCAAGACCAAGGTGATCGACGTGCAGGAAGGCGACTACGTGAAGGTCGGCGACCAGCTCGTGGCCGGTTCGCCCGATCCGCACGATATCCTGGAAGTGCTCGGGGTTGCGGCTCTGGCCGAATACCTCGTCGCGGAAATCCAGGAAGTCTACCGCTTGCAGGGCGTGAAGATCAACGACAAGCACATCGAGGTGATCGTTCGCCAGATGCTGCAGAAGGTCGAGATCACCGACGGTGGCGACACCACCCTGCTGCCGGGCGAACAGGTCGACCTGGAGGAAATGAACGAGATCAACTCCAAGCTTACCAAGGGCCAGACTCCGGCCCAGGGCAAGCCGGTGCTGCTCGGTATTACCAAGGCGTCGCTCCAGACCCGTTCGTTCATCTCGGCCGCGTCGTTCCAGGAAACGACCCGGGTGCTCACCCAGGCCGCGGTCGAGGGCAAGCGCGACTCGCTGATCGGTCTCAAGGAGAACGTCATTGTCGGCCGCCTGATCCCGGCCGGTACGGGCGCCGCGATGAACCGTATCCGCGTGACGGCTTCCGGCCGCGATGCCGCGCTGCGCGCGCAGTACCGCAAGCTGCAGGAATCGCTGATCGCCCCTGAAACGGCGGAGGAAGAGCACCAGGCCGAACTCGCCCAGGGCCCCGAAGCCGCGATCGGGGACGATCCGCTGGGCAAGGTCGAAAGCGAGCCCTTCACCACCGACGACCTCGAACCGGAAGGCGGCGAGGAATAAGCCGCCAGGCCGTCAGGCACGAAAAGAGGCCCCGCCGGATCGCTTCCGGCGGGGCTTTTTTCGGCCCGTGAGAATCAATGGGGCCAAAAGGCGTGAAAAGCGGACATTTGGCCTTGTGGCAGCGTCCCCGATGGGCAATTGCGCTGCAATGCACAATCCGATCTTCCCTGCCGATTCTACCGTTACGGTCGAAAGGAAGTTCCTGGACGCCATCGCGCGCAAGCGGCTGGTCCGGGCCCGGTACAACGGCAACGACATGAACCTGGCGCCGCACCTCCTGTTCGCCCGCCATGGGGAGCTTTTCATCAGCGCGTTGAACACGGGCAAGAAATGGCGCTCGGACGAAGAACCGCGGCTCGGCCATTTCAAGCTCGACGGACTGTCGAACGTGGCCGTGACGGACGAGGCGTTCGAAGCCCTGCCCGGCTTTGACGGCACCGCTCCCCGCCCCGACGACCAGGGGCTCTTTTCGGTCGATTGAGCGGACGGGGGCGTTTCCTGCCGCCGCCCTGCCGTTCCGGTAAAAAACCCGTTCCCACTTTTCCGCGCGATGTTCTAGACCGGGGGCATGACCGACAAGCTCTCGATCACGCTCGCCCAGGTAAACCAGAACGTGGGCGATATTGCCGGCAATGCCGACGACATGCTCGCCGTACGCGCGCGGGCGGGCAAGGTGGACCTCGTCGCCTTCCCCGAAATGCAGCTGATTGGCTATCCGGCGGAGGACCTGATCCTCAAGCCCGCGCTGATCCAGCGCGCCCAGGCGGAACTGGACCGGCTGGCCAAGGCCACTGCCGATGGCGGGCCGGGCATGCTGGTGGGCTCCGTCTTCGTGCGCGACGGGGCGCTGCACAACGGCGTGGCCGTGCTCGACGGGGGCAAGGTCACGGCCGTGCGTTTCAAGCACGAGCTGCCCAATTACGGCACGTTCGATGAAAAGCGGCTGTTCGCTCCCGGCCCCTTGCCGGAGCCGGTGCTGTTCCGCGGCGCGATGCTGGGCCTGCCGATCTGCGAGGACATCTGGCATCCCGACGTCTGCCGCCACCTGGCCGATTTCGGGGCCGGGCTGTTCATCTGCATCAACGGCAGCCCCTACGAGATCGAGAAGGACGTGCTGCGCATCGAAGGCGTGGCCAAGCGCCGCGCCGCCGACACCGGCCTGCCGCTCGCCTATCTCAACCGCATCGGCGGGCAGGACGAACTGGTGTTCGACGGGGCCAGCTTCGTGGTCAACGGCGACGGGCGGCTGGCCGTCCAGCTGGCCGACTGGGAACAGCGCGAAACCCGCACCAACTGGACCCGCACGGCGCGTGGCTGGAACTGCGACCGGGGCGAGGTCGAACGGCTCGCCGACCATCCCGAGGACGTCTATTGCGCGATGGTCCTCGCCTTGCGCGACTACGTGAACAAGAACGGCTTTCCCGGCGTGGTGCTGGGCCTGTCGGGCGGGATCGATTCCGCCGCCTGCGCCGCCATCGCGGTCGATGCGCTGGGGCCGGAGCGGGTGTGGTGCGTCATGCTGCCCAGCCGCTTTACCAGCCAGGCCAGCCTCGACGATGCGGAAGCCTGCGCCAGGGCGCTTGGCTGCCGCTATTCGACGATCCCGATCCAGCCCGCGGTCGAAGGCTTCGACAAGATGCTGGAAGACGATTTTTCCGATACCCAGGTCGACATTACCGAGGAGAATATCCAGTCGCGCATTCGCGGCGTGACCTTGATGGCGCTGTCCAACAAGTTCGGCCCGATGCTGATGACCACCGGCAACAAGAGCGAGATGAGCGTCGGCTACGCCACGATCTACGGCGACATGGCGGGCGGCTACAACCCGCTGAAGGACGCTTACAAGATGACCGTGTTCGGGGTGTCCGACTGGCGCAACAAGAACACGCCCAAGATCGGCATGGGGCCTGGGGGCGAAGTCATCCCGCAGAACATCATCGACAAGCCGCCCAGCGCCGAGCTGCGGCCCGACCAGAAGGACGAGGATTCGCTGCCGCCCTATCCGGTGCTGGACGACATCCTGCTCGGCCTTGTCGACCACGAGAAGAGCGTCGAGCAGATCGTGTCCGAAGGGCACGACCGCGAAACGGTGGCGCGGATCGAACGCCTGCTGCACCTGGCCGAATACAAGCGCCGCCAGGCCCCGCCGGGAGTCAAGCTGGGCGCACGCAATTTCGGCCGCGACCGGCGCTATCCGATCACGCACAAGTTCCGCAGCGCGTGACAGCATGAGGCGCAGCGGGTAACGGCGCGGTCATGACAGTCGTAACCCGTTTCGCACCGTCGCCCACCGGGCGGCTCCATGTCGGCAATATCCGCACCGCGCTGCACAACTGGCTGCTGGCCAGGAAGCAGGGCGGGCGTTTCCTGCTGCGGATCGACGACACCGACAGCGAACGCAGCCGCGAGGAATATGTCGAGGCGATCCGCGAGGACCTCGCCTGGCTCGGCATCGAACCGGACGGGGAGGAGCGCCAGTCGCAGCGCTTCGATCATTACGAAGCGGCCTTCGCCCGGCTGGTCGAGGCGGGGCGGATCTACCGCTGTTACGAGACGGCGCAGGAGCTGGAGCTGAAGCGCAAGATCCGGCTGGGCCGGGGTCTGCCGCCGATCTACGACCGCGCGGCGCTGGCCCTGACCGAAGCGGACCACGCGGCGAAGGCGGGCGAAGGCGCCGCGCCGCACTGGCGTTTCAAGCTCGACCATGACGCGCCGATCGCGTGGGAAGACGGCATTCGCGGGGCGCAGCATTTCGACCCGGCGCAACTGTCCGACCCGGTGATCCGGCGGGCAGACGGCTCGTGGCTCTACATGCTGCCGAGCGCGGTCGACGACATCGGGATGGGCGTTACCGACGTGCTGCGCGGCGAGGATCACGTTTCCAATACTGCCGTGCAAATTCAAATGTTTACCGCACTTCATGCTGCACCCCCGCAGTTCGCTCACGAAGCTCTCCTGGTGGGCAGCGAAGGCAAGCTGTCCAAGCGATTGGGCGCGCTCGGCGCGGATGCCCTGCGTCATCAGGGGATCGAGCCCGAAGCGCTTCTTTCGCTGCTCGCGCGGCTGGGTACTTCGCAGCCGGTCGAACCCATGGTGGACCGCGCGATGCTGGTCGAAGGCTTCGACCTTTCGACATTCGGCCGCGCCCCGGCCCGCTTCGACGAGGCGGAGCTGGAACGGCTCAACGCCGCGGTCGTCCACCAGCTGCCTTATGCGACAGTCGCCCCCCGCCTGCCGCAGGGGATGGACGAAGCCGGATGGGAGGCCATCCGCCCGAACCTGTCCCACGTGGGCGAGGCGGCGGACTGGTGGCGGATCGTTACCGGGCCGGTCGAACAGCCCGGCTTCGATGCGGAGACCAAGGGCTACCTTGCCGAAGCCGCGCGCCTGCTGGAATGGGGCGAAGACCCGTGGCGCGGGCTGACCGGCGTGCTGAAAGAGGCGACCGGGCGCAAGGGCAAGGCGCTGTTCCTGCCGCTGCGCCAGGCGCTGACCGGCATGGACCACGGGCCGGACATGGCCCAGTTGCTGCCGCTGATCGGCGAGGCCGAAACGCGCGCCCGGCTGGTCCGCGCCTCGGCCTGATTGCCGCCTACTTCCGCGTCAGTTCGTCGCCCGTCAGAGTGACGACGTGCAGCAGGTTGGTCGATCCGGGCGTGCCGAAGGGCACCCCGGCCAGCGCGATCAGCTTCGATCCGGCTTTGGCGAACCCGTGGCGCAGCGCCATGCGCTTGCCCTTGGCGATCATCTCCTCGAAGCTGCCGATGTCCTTCGTGGCGACGGCATGGGCGCCCCAGACGAGGCACATGCGCCGCGCGGTGACATTGTCGGGCGTCAGCACCAGCATCGGCACGCCCGGCCGTTCGCGCGCCACGCGCCGCGCGGTCGAGCCCGATCCGGTGAACACCACGATCGCGTTGATCGGCATGTTTTCCGCGATGGTCATGCAGGCATGGCTCAGCGCGTCGGCGGTGGTCGGGTCGGGCAGTGTTTCGAGGAAACGGATGCGCCCCTTGTAACCGGGATCGCGCTCCACCTCGCTGCCGATGCGGTGCATGATCGCCACCGCTTCTTCCGGCCACTGGCCGGCGGCGGTTTCGGCCGAGAGCATGACCACGTCGGCCCCGTCGTAGACGGCATTGGCGACGTCGGACACTTCGGCGCGGGTCGGGGCCGGGCTTTCGATCATCGATTCGAGCATCTGCGTCGCCACGATCACCGGCTTGCCCTGCGTGCGCGCGGCATTGACGATCCGTTTCTGCAGCGGCGGCACTTCTTCCGGGTTGAGTTCGACGCCGAGGTCGCCGCGCGCGACCATGACGATGTCGGACAGTTCGATGATCTCGCCCAGCCGCTGCACCGCCTGCGGCTTCTCGATCTTGGCGCAGAGCGCGGCGCCGGAGGCGCTGCCCATCAGGCGGCGCGCTTCGGCCAGGTCTTCCGGGCGCTGGACGAACGACAGGGCAATGCAGTCCGCCTTGTGTTCGACCGCGAAGGCGAGGTCCCGGCGGTCCTTTTCGGTCAGCGCCGGGATCGGCACTTCGGCGTCGGGCACGTTCACGCCCTTGCGGTCGGAAATGACCCCGCCGACTTCGGCCGAACAGAGGATCGCGCTTTCGTCGGCCCGGATCACGCGCAGGCGGATCTTGCCGTCGTTGATCAGCAGGCGCTGGCCCTTGCCGAGCAGGCCGAACAGTTCGGGGTGCGGCAGGCAGACGCGGGTGTCGTCGCCGGGTTCCGGGTTGCGGTCGAGCGTAAAGTGGCTGCCGTGGCGAATCACCGCCTGCCCGTCCTGGAACGTGCCGACGCGCAGCTTGGGCCCTTGCAGGTCGCACAGGATCGCGATCGGGCGGTGGAATTCCTTTTCCAGTGCGCGAATCGCGGCGATGGTTTCCGCATGGGTGGCGTGATCGCCGTGGCTCATGTTGACGCGGAAGGCGTCCGCCCCTGCCAGAAGCAGCTTGCGGAGCATGTGCGGCTCGCGGCTGGCCGGACCGACCGTAGCGAGAATCTTGACCTTGCGACCGCGTGGTTCGAGTTTTGCCATGGCCTGCGCCTATGGCACAGCTTTGCTGCAAGACAAGGACTCAGAATGACCCAGGAACAAGATCCGCTCGACCTGTTGCCCGATGCCGTCGCTGCCGCGGCCTTCCGCCGCCTGGTGCGGCACTTGCGCAAGCGCCACGACGCGCAGAATATCGACCTGATGGGGCTGGCCGGCTTCTGCCGCAATTGCCTGGCCGACTGGGTCAACGATGCCGGGGCGGGGCTGGACAAGGCGGCCGCGCGCGAGCTGATCCACGGCATGGCGCCCGGCGAATGGAAGGCCCGCTTCCAGACCGAGGCCACGCCGGAACAGCTTGCCCGGATGGATGCGAGCCTGAAGAAGAACGCCGAACTGGGATAATCCACAGGGCGTGGCTGCCGTCATGCGGGCCATCCAAGTCCGCGCGGTGTCTGCGCGTTTCCAAGGCCTTGATGCGACAGCGCCTTGGGCCTTGGACAAAAGCCATTCACGCCTTCACGCGTGGACCGGGTGCCGCTATCTGACCGGCCAACCGATTCTCATTCCTATGGAGTTTTCCCGATGGCCGAAGCCACCGACGACCGCCTGCGCCTGCTGATTGAACGCATCGAACGAATGGAAGAAGAAAAGAAAGGTGTCGCCGACGACATTCGTGACACCTATGCTGAAGGAAAGGCTTTGGGATACGACACCAAGATGATGCGCCAGATCATCAAGCTTCGGAAAATGAATCCCGACGATCGTCGCGAAATGGAGATGCTGCTGGAAACGTACAAGGCTGCGCTTGGCCTCGAGTAAGCACGCTATTCGTCGTCCGATGCCAGAGCCTCTCGATACTGTCGCCAAGTTTCAGCGTCGCCTCTTTCGAGATCCTGGAAAACTTTCCAAAGCCCTGCGGTGTGTGCTGCGAATGCCGAGTTCGTTGACGCCATCGCCCGTTCGCCCAGTTCGAGCACCCAGAAGAGCCCTGACAGGCAAAGTGCGACCTCTTTTTCGTTGATATGCAGGTCTGACCGCTTTTTTGGGTGTGTAATCCGATTTCGAACGTGGATTGCGTCTTGGAGTTTGACCCAATCATCCGTCTCGAACGAGACATCGAAGTCTGGCGCAATCCTTTGGGCGATACGAGTAGCCAGCCGGATTGTGGTTAGCAATGGCACGAAGCGCGGCTGTGGCCGTACCTCGCCGTTGGCGGTAACCTGATAGCTTGACTGGGCCAGCGCCATTGTCTCGGCCGCTGAGATGGCATCCATTTCCTTCGCAACCGAGGCGACATGCTCGCTGTAAGTCCAGAGCAGCCCGTCAATTGCGGCAAACGCGCAACGGATCAGGTCTCGCATGTTCGATTGGCTCGTTTTTGCAGTCAATCGCTCTTGTGCCGTCATCACGTCGAACAGAAGGATTCTGATTAGGCTCTCCTGAACCTCATGCGGTGTTTCCGTGTTGTCGTGTCCGCTTGTCATACAGTCATGATTGCCGATCTTGCTTGAGTTCGCTAGGGGGCTGGTCAATCCCGACCCCAGCTGATGATAGGCAACATGGCAGGCCATTCCAAATTCAAGAACATCATGCATCGCAAGGGCGCGCAGGATAAGAAGCGCTCGGCCATGTTTTCCAAGCTGTCCCGCGAAATCACTGTCGCAGCCAAGATGGGCGCGCCCGATCCGGACATGAACCCGCGCCTGCGCCTGGCGGTCAACAACGCCAAGGCCCAGTCGATGCCGAAGGACAATATCCAGCGCGCGATCGACAAGGCTTCGAAGGGCGACGACGAAAATTACGAGGAAATCCGCTACGAAGGCTACGGCCCGGGCGGCGTGGCGCTGATCGTCGAGGCGCTGACCGACAACCGCAACCGCACCGCCACCAACGTGCGCACCGCGTTCAGCAAGAACGGCGGCAATCTCGGCGCTTCGGGCGCGGTCAGCCACGGGTTCGAGCGCAAGGGGCTGATCGAGTATCCGGCCAGCGCCGGTGACGAGGAAAAGGTCCTCGAAGCCGCGATCGACGCGGGCGCCGACGATGTCGAAAGCTCCGAGGACGGCCACACGATCTGGACCGACATGGAAGCGCTGCACGAAGTGGCCGGCGCGCTCGAAAAGGTCCTGGGCGAGGCGGAAAGCGTCAAGCTGGCGTGGAAGCCCAACCTCACGGTCGATGTGGCCGAAGGCGACGCCCAGACGCTGTTCAAGCTGATCGACGCGCTGGACGACGACGACGACGTCCAGACCGTCTGGGGCAACTACGACGTTTCCGACGAAGTGATGGCGAAACTGGGGTAAGTCCGGGCGCGGCGTCCGCTGCGCTCGTCCATCCCGTTTCCCGGACGAATTGCCACCGCGCCAAGGGGCGCACCCTCGTGGTGCGCCCCTTGTCTGTCTGTGCAGCCTGCCGGCGGGGCGCTTCCGCAGCGGCTCGCGGGGGGGATTAACTATTTTCCCTTAGGGATTTGGCCTTTTACGATAGTTAATTTTTCGTGTAGTTTCATTGCGTGACCACAATTGTGAGGGTGGCGGGCAATGGACACCAGGTTGATTGACAACACGGCGCAAGGCGCGCCGGGCGCGGATACGCGTATCGATGCGCCGGTCGTTCCGGGTGCGGACGTCGTCGCGCGTCCGGCAGGCGGCAAGACATACGAAGACCTGATTATCGAGCGCTGGCGCTCCGCCGTCCGCTTCGGCGGGCCGGAAGCGGCGGCCCGGCGGCGCGAACACCTGATCTACGCCGCGATCAAGCAGGGCGGGGCGCTTGCCGCGCTGGCCTATATCGTGCTGCGTCCGACGGGCTGGGTCGAATGGTCGGGCTTCGCGGTGTTCTACGTGCTCAACATCCTCAGCATGTCGCTTGGCTATCACCGCTATTTCACGCACAAGGCGTTCGAAACCTCGACCGCGATGCGGTACGTGCTCGCCGCGCTCGCCCAGTTCGGCGTCTACGGCTCGCTCAAGCGCTGGTGCATGGACCATCGCCGGCACCACACCCTGTCGGACAAGCCGGGCGACATCCACAGCCCCTATGTCGACGATTACGGGCGGCCGCTGTCGGGGCGCGCGGGGCTCAAGCACGCGCATCTCGCCTGGGCCTATGGCGAAGTGACGACCAATCCCGACATGTACGGCAAAGGTATCGTCGGCGATCCGGCGATCGAATGGGCGCACAGGACGCGCTATTTCTGGTTCGCGTTCTCGGCGGTGATCGCGCCGGCGGCATGGGGCTATGCCTTCGGCGGGCCCGGCGCCGTGCTCGGCACG